>NZ_JBFDAE010000005.1:0-299912 GCF_040720935.1 Algibacter sp. 2305UL17-15 | reverse complement strand
CAGAATCTTTCAACGCAAAAATTAAAGCTTTTAGGGCACAGTTCAGAGGTGTGAGAAACGTAGATTTTTTCCTTTATAGGTTAACCACAGTATTTGCGTAAACACAACAATTGTTCTTGATCCCTTAATTAGTGAAATGGAATTCTCCATTGAACTTTTATTAAGATAACTTTTACTAGTACCTATTATTTCATTATTTCCGTACTTTATAAAAACAAAATAATAGCTTCCACATCCAGCCTGTCGTCTTTTAAAGTTTTTTTCTGCTCTTGAATGCGCTTTAAAATAGCTCATTTTTTCCGAACATAATTGCAATGAAGAAAATGGTTCACTAAAAAATAGTATGTCTTTTTTAGTTTTTAAAAAAAACCTAAAATTACTATCCTTATCCTGAAAAATTTTTAGAAGTGCCATTAACCTGTTTGATTAATTATAGGACACTTAATTTACGATAAGTCACATAATAATTTAACTCTCAGGAGCCAATTCCACCTCCAAACCTTCCATGTCTGGCGTCATTTGTATTTGGCACCCTAAACGGCTACTATCTTTTACATCGAAAGCTTCTGATAACATAGCTTCTTCGTCGTCGCTCATTTCTGGCAATTCAGTTTCGCTTAACACATAACATTGGCAAGAGGCGCACATAGCCATACCGCCACAAACACCAATAGTGCCCTCTGGAGCTAGCTCGTAAGAACGCACTACTTCCATTAAATTCATTGCCATATCGGTAGGTGCCACAATCTCGTGTGCTACACCATCTCTATCTGTTATTTTTATGTTTATGTCTTGACTCATTATATGATTTATTGTTACATCAATGCTATTGCATTTTGCGTGCCAAAAATATTATATTTTATGGTATTAATCTAAAAAAGTAAGAAAGAAGTTTATGGTTGAAGAAAAAAATCAAGCATCAATATTTATAACCTGTTCTATTTGTGGCGCGTGTTTTTTTATCGTCATTTCTACACCAGACTTTAAAGTCATTTGATTAACGCTGCAACCAACGCAAGCACCTTGCAATTGCACTTTAACCAATTTATCATCTTCTATAGATAATAATGAAATATCGCCACCGTCGCTTTGTAAAAACGGACGAATTTCATCTAGGGCCTTTTCAACATTTAGTCTTAATTCTTCTGAAGTCATATCTTATTTCTTTACTGCTGCGCACCCAGCCATAGTGGTAATTTTTATTGCTTCCGTTGGTGGTAAAGTATCGTTACGACTTACCACTTCCTGTACGACGTTTTGCGTTATTTTTTCGAAAGCTTTTTCTAAAGATGTTGCTGTTTGTAACGCAGCAGGCCGACCTATATCTCCAGCCTCTCTTATACTTTGTACTAACGGAATTTCCCCTAGAAATGGTACTTTTAAATCTTCAGCAAGGTTTTTTGCGCCTTCTTTTCCGAAGATATAATACTTGTTATCAGGTAACTCGTCTGGTGTAAAGTACGCCATATTTTCAATAATTCCTAAAACGGGAACATTGATACTTTCTTGCTGAAACATCGCTACTCCTTTTTTAGCATCGGCTAAGGCTACAATTTGTGGTGTACTTACTATCACCGCCCCAGTAATGGGTAACGACTGCATAATGCTTAAATGAATATCGCCTGTTCCCGGTGGTAAATCTAAAAGCAAGAAATCAAGTTCGCCCCAATGTGCATCAAAAATCATTTGATTTAAAGCTTTTGCTGCCATAGGCCCTCTCCAAACTACGGCTTGATCGGGTTGTGTAAAGAATCCTATAGACAATACTTTTACACCGTAATTTTCTATGGGTTTCATTTTAGATTTCCCATCTATTTTTACTGCTAATGGTTTTTCATTTGCAACATCAAACATAATTGGAATGGATGGCCCATAAATATCAGCATCTAAAACGCCTACCTTAAAACCCATTTTTGACAAAGTAACCGCAAGATTTGCAGTAACAGTAGATTTACCTACACCACCTTTACCCGATGCTACAGCAATTATATTTCGAAGACCAGGAACTGGCTTTCCTTTTATCACATTCGCTTTTGGTGTCTCAGGAGCTTCAACCTTAACATTAATAGTGATTTTTGCTTTCGCATACACCTTTTCGTGAATGGTTTTAAGAATATCTACTTCAGTTCGTTTTTTTGCCTGCAAACTCGGGTTTTTAATCGTGATATCTACAATAACCTCATCGGCAAATGTGACCACATTTTTCACAGCACCGCTTTCTACCATGTTTTGTCCTTCGCCAGGAACGGTAATGGTTTCGAGTGCTTTGTATATGTCTTGTTTATTTAACTTCATTTCTTTTATTAAGAATCATTCTAAAGGCAAAGATAGAGAATAAAGCTTGAAGACGGAAGTCGGAAGCTAGAAGTTTTTGCTATGTTGATATTGGGTTTGGTTATGGGTTGGGATTTATGATTATTTGTAAATTTTACTGAAATTAGGAAATAATAGGATAAACTAAATGAGATGCTGAAATAACCCCGAAATTTCGGTACGGCATAGCAATTATAATTCCTTTGAAGGATCCCAAAAGATTGCATCAAAATTCTGAATTTGATGATCTATGACCACAACCCCTTCACTCTCTAAAAGTTGTTGCATCAAATTTGTACCATCAAAATGATGTTTCCCTGTTAGCAATCCTTTTCTATTCACTACCCGATGTGCTGGAACATCTTTTCCGCCAGAACCATTCATGGCGTAACCTACCATTCTTGCGCTTCTTGCTGCTCCCAAATATGTTGCAATTGCACCGTAACTGGTAACTCGTCCATATGGAATCAATTTTGCAACTTCATAAACTTTATCAAAGAAATTTAAGGTTTCAGGTTTCATCTTAGAAATCTTTAATAATGTTAATTAAAGTTACTATTGAAATAATGCCCGTAATGCCTCCAATAATATAATTCATGTTTTTTTGAGAGGTTAACGACTTACTTTTAATTTTATCAAAAAAGAAAATATAAACATATAACATTACAAAAGTCCCCATAGCTGCACCTGCTACATAAGAAATAATACTGGTCTGCTCAAAATTCAACCAACCTACCGATGCCAAGGTAATGGTCATATAAGCTTGATACGGAATAGGAAACATGTTAATTGCCGACATGAAAATACCTTGAAAAAATCGGCTATGCTTACTTTTTATCTTGGGTTCAATTTGTTGTTTGGGTTTTGATTTTGCGATGAATAAAAAATAGACAGTAATTAAGATAAAGATGATTAAAGCAACAATTCTAAGTATATCAATAACTTCAGGATGCTTACTTAAATAACGTGCAAAAATTGCGGCTACGTAGGTTTGTATGAGAACAACAAAGCTAACACCAATAGAAAACATAATACCTCGAACGTGTCCTTCTTTTAAGCTAATTTTTGCAGCCGTCATATTCAACAACCCAGGAGGAATAACGCCTACTAGCGCAAAAAATAATCCCAAGAAAAAGATAAAGGTAATGTCCACTTATTTTATTTTAAACCGAATATACGTAATTGGTTTGTTCTGCTCTAAATATTGAGATTCATAATAGGTTTGGATACTTGTTACTTCTTCCGGACTCCCCTCTTGTTTATAGACATTATGATTTGCATACAGCACCTCATGGCCCGCGCCATGTAAAAGTCCTAATGTATAACCATGCATAAACTCGCTATCGGTTTTTAGGTTCACCACGCCGTCTGGTTTTAAAATTTGCTTGTAACGTTCTAAAAACGCAGCATTTGTCAATCGGTGTTTGGTACGTTTGTATTTTATTTGGGGGTCTGGGAAAGTAATCCAGATTTCATCTACTTCATGTTCTGCAAACGCATGATCTATTAACTCTATTTGAGTTCGTAGAAAAGCTACGTTAGGAATAGTATCTTCTATCGCAGTCTTTGCGCCTCTCCAAAATCGTGCGCCTTTAATATCCACACCAATAAAGTTTTTGTTGGGGTATTTTTTTGCCAATTCAATAGAGTATTCACCTTTACCACAACCCAGCTCTAAAACTATTGGATTATTATTTTTAAAAAACTGATTGTTCCATTGTCCTTTTAATTCGAAATTAGAATGAACTAATTCGTCTCTCGATGGTTGAAACACGTTTGTAAATGTATCGTTTTCTCTAAATCGTTTAAGCTTATTTTTACTTCCCAAAATCTCTTGACTATTTCTTATAATATTTTTGAATTGGTAAAATTAAGCAAATACACAAGAACCTTAATAGCTTATCTTTGAATTTAGCAAAAATGTGCGTGAGGGATTGAGGCATTTGTTGAAGCTCCTCGCAGAGAGCGACTGCCGAAAGCCCGACGCCGACCTTGGGAGGTGGCACGCCATAATTATTAATAATGAAACAAAGAATTTTAGTCGCACCTTTAAATTGGGGATTGGGTCATGCCGCCCGATGTATCCCAATTATAAAAGCTTTGTTTGCACATGGTTTTGAACCTATTATTGCGAGCGACGGTGCCGCATTATTGCTTTTAAAAAAAGAGTTTCCTGAATTTTCTACGATGGAATTGCCTGCCTATAATATGACCTATGCCAAAAACGGGAAGTTTTTTAAGCTGAAATTGATAAAAGATGCTCCTAAATTACTGAAGGCGATTAAAGCTGAAAAAAAAGCCGTTGCGGCTATTATTGAAACGCAGAATATTTCTGGGATAATTTCGGATAATAGATTGGGTGTTTATAATAAAAATGTACCGAGTGTTTTTATAACGCATCAATTGAAAGTATTGAGTGGCAGTACGACTTGGTTAAGTACTAAATTACATGAAAAATTTATAAAACAATTTGATGCATGTTGGGTGCCAGATACTAAAGGTGAACTTAACTTGTCCGGAAAATTGGGACATGATCATAGTTTGGATACTCCAGTAACATATATCGGTGCTTTGAGCAGGTTTGAAAAAAAAGATAGTACTCTAACAATTGATTTATTGGTTTTACTTTCTGGACCAGAACCTCAACGGAGCTTACTGGAAACTAAACTTTTAAAGGAGTTAGAAAATTACTCTGGACGTATCGTTTTTGTGAGAGGGCTCATGGAAAATCAACAAACAGTTAAACATAAAGGCACATTGAGTATCTATAATTTTATGACTTCAGAATTGTTGGAAAAAACCATAAACGAAAGCAGATTGGTTTTATCTAGATCTGGCTACACGACTATTATGGATTTGGCAAAATTAGAAAAGAAAGCGTTTTTTATTCCCACGCCCGGGCAATCTGAACAGGAATATTTGGCGAAGCAATTTACCAAAAAAGGTTTTGCCCCTAGTTGTAATCAAGATGATTTTTCCATAAAAATGCTGGATGACATTTCAGGATTTAAAGGTTTAACCAATTTTAATAGTGAAATAGATTATGCCAATTTATTCCGCCTTTTCCAAAGTGAATGAGAACTCACTACCTACGCCGTATTCACTTTCCACATAAATACGTTCGTCGTGTGCTTCAATAATATGCTTCACGATAGAAAGCCCTAAACCAGAGCCTCCTTGGTTACGTGAACCACTTTTATCTACACGATAGAAACGTTCAAATAATCGTGCCAGATGGTTTTTTTCGATGCCTTCCCCGTTATCGGTTATACGTATAATGGCTTTATTTTTTATGAGATTTTCTATGCTTACTTCCGTTGTCCCCTTTAAACGTCCATATTTTAAAGAGTTAATAATTAAGTTCACTAACACTTGTTGAATGCGTTCTTTATCGGCATTAACCATCACAGGTTTTTTATAGTCTCTATCAAAAGTTATAGTGATTTTTTTATCGTTGGCCCGCATTTCTACCATACCAAAAACCTCTCTAATAAGTGCAACAATATCAAAGACCTCGGGTTTTAGTCTTAAATCTCCCGCTTCTAGTTTTGTTATTAAATCTAAATCGCTGACGATATAACTTAGCCTTTCTACCGCGCTATTGGCACGTTCCAAATATTTTTTTCTGATATTTTTATCATTCATCGCGCCGTCAAGCAATGTTAAAATATAACCTTGAATTGTAAATAGCGGTGTTTTTAATTCGTGAGATACGTTTCCTAAAAATTCCTTTCGGTATTGCTCTCTAATTTTTAAGGTTTCAATCTCTAATTTTTTATCGCGAGCAAATTTGTCAATTTCCTGAGTTAAGGTTGCCATGTCTGTAGTTATAGCCCCTCTTGTTAAACTTGCCGATTCTAAAAGTGTTAAATCATCATAGATTGTTTTTACGCGTCTGTATATGTGGCGTTGTACCCTGAATTGAATAATTAAAAAAGAAAAAATGAAGCAAACAATTGCAAACACCAAAACGGGCAACCATAGAAATGAAAAATAGTAATACAAAAAAACACTCATTAAGAGTGTAAACAATATAGTGATGTAAAGCGATGTCGTGATCGCAAACTTATAAGATCTCTTAAATTTTATCTGCTGCATTAATCTACAAACTTGTAGCCGACACCTTTTACTGTCTTAAAGCTTTTATCTCCAATTTTTTCGCGTAGCTTACGAATATGTACGTCGATTGTTCGGCCTCCCACAACAACCTCGTTACCCCAAACTTTATCTAAAATTTCGTCGCGCTTAAAAACTTTACCTGGTTTCGACGCCAATAAAGATAATAATTCAAACTCTTTTCTCGGTAAAATTATCTCCTTTCCTTTTAGGCTAATTTTGTATTCGTCTCTATTTATTACAAGATCCCCAATTTTCATGCTATCCTTAGCATCATCTTTAAAACGCCTTAAAAGCGCTTTGACCTTGCTCACCAAAACCTTTGGTTTAATTGGCTTTGTAATATAATCATCTGCCCCTGCATCAAACCCAGCAACCTGCGAATAATCTTCACCTCTTGCCGTTAAAAAGGCAATCACTATATCTTTTAATTTTGAATTTTTTCTGATAATCTCACAGGCCTCAATTCCATCCATTTCTGGCATCATAACATCCAAAATAATTAATTGAGGCAATTCCTTCTTCGCTTTTTTTACAGCTTCAACACCATTTTCCGCAGTAATTACCTGATAGCCTTCGTTAGATAAATTATAACCAACTATCTCTAGAATATCTGGCTCGTCATCGACTAGAAGTATTTTTATGTCTTTTTTATTCATTACCGAATCGTAAGATTTAGTGTTCGCAAGTAAATATAAAACTAATAGCGTTAATCTTTAAAGATAAAAACATAAATAACAATATGGTAACATTGCACTTAGCGAATATTAACTTTTCGACGTAAAACCCAATTCTTTAACACTATTTTGGTATGGCTTTTGATAATAAATCATTACATTTAACTAGCTTAAGTTTTCTATGAAGAAATACTATTTTTTTTACTTGGTTCTGGCTTTTTTATTCTTGACAGCTCAAAATGGGTTTTCACAGGATGCAACTTTTGGCACTCCTAATAAATATAGTATTGAAGGACTTTCAGTTTTTCCAAACCCAGTAAGCAATAGTAAATCTGTTGTTTTTATCACCACAAAAAGTAAGGCTTTAAAACGGGTTGAAATTTATGATGTTTTAGGAAAAAAAATTACTGCTGCTGTGTCCACAAAAAAGGAATTAGATATTTCATCTTTAACTTCTGGCGTATATATTTTGAAGATTACCGAAAACTCGATTAGCGAAACTAGAAAACTGGTCATACGCTAATTTTCATATAAAGAACTCATTTAAGCTTTTTCTATTTGCTAAAAAATTGTCCTTTTAAAGTTAAACCTTGTCTTTTTAGTACTCCGTAGCGATGCTATGCCGTTTAAAAAAGCCTTCATTTAACTTCAAAATTCCTAATTTTCGCTTAAACACAAAAAGTTTAAATGAGTTCAAAATTGAATTTTAAAAGCATTGCGCGGAGCGATGCTTTTTTATTTGCATATTTTTGTCTTGATGTTATAAACTTCAAGTTATCAAGTAATAGTTGCATTAAAGAATGATTGACCAAAACATTATTTTTAATATTGAAAACGCTACTGAATTTCAAAACGTAGCATTAGAAGTGTTTAAATTTCAGTTTAAAAACAATAGGGTTTATCGTTCGTTTTGTGATTTAATAAACAAGCATCCGAGTGATGTGAAAACCATTCGGGATATTCCTTTTTTACCAATTCAGTTTTTTAAGTCTCATAAAGTCGTTAGTGGAAATTCAGACCCTGAAACCATATTTACAAGTTCCGGAACTACTGGGGATATTACCAGTAAACATTATATAAACGATTTAAATTTGTACGAACAAAGTTTCCAGAAAGGGTTTCATAATTTCTACGGAAATATTGAAGACTACGTGGTTTTGGCATTACTTCCCTCTTATTTGGAGCGAGAAGGTTCTTCTTTGGTTTATATGGTAAATGCATTGATTACCCAATCCAATGCTTCTGAAAGTGGCTTTTATTTAAATAACCTTTCGGAATTAAAACATAAATTAATCAGGCTTGATGCCGAAGGAAAAAAAATGCTTTTAATAGGGGTTTCTTTTGCTTTGCTGGATTTAGTGGAAAATGCATCTTTCAATCTAAAAAACACCATCGTCATGGAAACTGGCGGCATGAAAGGACGCCGGAAAGAACTCATTCGAGAAGAACTTCATGATAAATTATCGAAAGGTTTTGGTATTGAAAATATACATAGTGAATACGGCATGACGGAACTTTTAAGTCAGGCGTATTCTAAAGGCAATGGTATTTTTCATTGTCCGCCATGGATGAAAATCTTAACTCGAAATACCGAAGACCCTTTAAGTATTCAAAAACACGAAAAAGCTGGAGGCATCAATGTAATTGATTTGGCAAATATGAACTCCTGCTCTTTTATTGCAACTCAGGATTTAGGACGTGTTTACAATGACGATTCCTTTGAAATTATTGGACGTTTTGATAATTCCGATATTCGAGGTTGTAATCTTATGGTATTATAAAAGTAATATTGCTATCTTTTTTTCGACTTAACATTAAACTTTAATTATGAAACCATTCATCTTATTAGTTCTGCTTTATGCCACATCACTTTTTTCTCAAACTATAGATTATAACACCAAAAAGGGTTTTGCTGCTAATGGCTATGATGTAGTTTCCTATTTCAATAACAAAGCTCTTAAAGGCAATAACAAATTCACAACCACTTTTGACGGTGTGAACTATAAATTTTCTTCGGAAGAAAACCGCAACCTATTTATAAAAAACCCTGATAAGTATATTCCACAATATGGTGGTTATTGCGCCTATGCTATTGCTTTAAAAAACGATAAAGTTTCTATAAACCCCGAATCGTTTTTAATTAGAGATGGAAAGTTGTATTTGTTTTACAATGCTTGGGGCACTAATACTTTGGAATTATGGAACAATGAAGACCCTAAAGAATTACAGCAAAGAGCGGATAAGAATTGGGAAACTATAAAATTTAAAAAACAGAAATAATTAGTGTAAGGATTTCAACTTATATACGACTAAATTTAAGCTAAGAATAAGAAAATTTATTTTTAAGTAAATTGGTTAGTTTGTCAAAGCCCCGCTTAAAGGCGGGGTTTTGTTTATTTTACAATTAAAACAAAGTAACTTTTTTTACCACGTTGCAAAAGCACAAACTTATCGTTAATCAAATCTGATGGGGTAATTTGATAATCTTCTTTTACCTTTTCTTTATTTACAGATATTGAGTTTTCTTTAAGTGCTCGTCTTGCTTCTCCGTTAGATTTTAAAAACCCACCTTTTTCAGCCAATGCAGCAATCATATCCAGTCCGTTATCAATCTCTGATTTGTCGATTTCAGTTTGTGGGACACCTTCAAAAACATCTAAAAATGTTTGTTCGTTGAGTTGTTTTAAATCGTCGCCAGTAGATTTTCCAAAGAGAATAGCACTTGCTTTTATAGCATTATCTAAATCTGCTTCACTATGCACCATTTTAGTAATTTCTTCAGCTAAACGCTTTTGTAAGACTCTTAAATGTGGTGCTTCTTTATGTTCTGAAATTAATCCACTAATGTCTTCTTCATTTAAAAACGTGAAGATTTTGACATACTTTTCCGCATCTTCATCACTTGAATTTAACCAGTATTGATAGAATTTGTACGGAGATGTTCTGTTCGCATCTAACCATACATTGCCCCCTTCTGATTTTCCAAATTTAGACCCGTCGGACTTTGTAATCAACGGACAGGTAATAGCATAACCTTTCCCCCCAAAAATACGTCGAATTAATTCTGTTCCCGTAGTGATATTTCCCCATTGGTCGCTTCCACCCATTTGGATAGAGCAATTGTTTGCTTTATATAAATGCAAGAAATCATACCCTTGAACCAGTTGATATGTAAACTCCGTAAAACTCATACCTTCGGTTGACTCCTCCGAATCTGAAGAAATTCTATTCTTTACAGAATCTTTCGCCATCATGTAATTTACAGTAATATGTTTCCCTACATCACGAATAAATTCCAAGAACGAAAAATCTTTCATCCAGTCGTAATTATTCACCAAAAGGGCAGCATTTTCAGCATCACTTTCAAAATCTAAAAAATGTGCTAATTGGTTTTTTATGGCTTCTTGGTTATGACGTAAAGTTTTCTCGTCCAGCAAATTACGCTCGCTAGATTTCCCCGACGGATCTCCAATCATACCCGTTGCACCTCCAACTAAAGCTACAGGTTTGTGTCCGCAACGTTGGTAATGTGCTAATAACATAATTGGCACTAAGTTTCCGATGTGTAAAGAATCTGCGGTAGGATCGAACCCGACGTAGGCACTACGCATGCTTTCCATTAAATGTTCTTCAGCCCCTGGCATAACTGTGTGTATCATGCCTCTCCAAGTTAATTCTTCTACAAAATTCCTTATCATCATATCAAATTTTAGAAAACTAGCGCAAATATAAAAATACGCTTAGAAATAGGGAGTGGTTTTGGATAATTCTTTGGTTTAAATTATGTAGAGATGCGCGGAGAATTTTTTCTCGCAAAGGCGCTAAGACGCAAAGAGTTTTGGCTTAAAAAGGAATATAGCAAAGAAACTTCAACAGTTAACGGTAAACTGCGACTGCGACTAAATAAATAAAAACCCATACAACTACTTCAAATATTTAGTATTTTCGTTTTATGGTTTTAGTAACAGGAGGCACAGGTTTGGTTGGTGCGCATTTACTTTATAAATTGGTCTCTAATAATGAGCCTGTTAGAGCTATTTACCGTACTGAAAAAAAACTTCAGAATGTAAAAAATGTATTTTCTGGTTATACTGAAAACTACAAAAGCTTATTTGATAAAATTGACTGGGTTAACGCCGATATCCTAGATATTCCTTCGCTTGATGAAGCCTTAAAAAATGTAGATTATGTGTATCATTGTGCTGCTTTTGTGTCTTTTGAACCTGATAAATACCAGCAATTGCGACGCACGAATATTGAGGGCACTGCAAATATTGTAAATCTGTGTATTACAAATAAGGTAAAAAAATTGTGCTACGTGAGTTCTATAGCCACTATTGGAAAACCACTAAAAGACATACCAATTACTGAAGAAATTGCATGGAACCCTGAGGAGGATAACAACGTTTATGCGATAACAAAATATGGTGCAGAACTAGAGGTTTGGCGTGGCACTCAAGAAGGTTTAGACGCCGTGATTGTTAACCCAGGCGTAATTTTGGGTGCTGGTATTTGGCGTTATGGCTCTGGAAGTTTGTTTAAAAAAGTGCATAAAGGGTTAAAATATTACACTTCGGGCAGTATTGGATTGGTGTCTGTGAAAGATGTTGTTGAAATTATGACGCTGCTTTTGAAAAGTGACATTAAAAATAAACGCTATATTTTGGTTGCAGAAAACTGGTCTTATAAAGCATTTTTTCAAACTATCGCCAAAGCTTTAAATGTGAAGCAACCCCAAAAAACAGCAAAACCATGGCTGTTACATATGGCATGGCGATTAGATTGGTTAAAACGTTTAATTACAGGAAAACGTCGTGTTTTAACCAAACAAGTTGTTAATTCCCTAATCACCACAAAAGAGTATAGTAGCAAAAAGATTGAAAAAGAACTCGACTATTCATTCGAACCAATTTCGAATTGTATTACTCGGGTTGCAGATCTTTATTTGAAACAGGAGGTATAAGTCCCTCCTCAGCTTCGACTGCTTCTTCCAATTCAAGTTCTATTTCAGGCTCAATTTCAATTAATTCCAAATCTTTCTCTAAACGTTTTAGAGAATCTTTTTCCTTTTTTGCTTTTCGCTCTTCTTCAAGAATTTCTTTATAATGATTTTTTAAGATGGTCAAGCTATCTTTTACACGCCCATATATATCTTTGTAATCATCCAAATAATAAGCATAATATGCGTTACTTTCCGCAAAACTCGTACTATCAATATTGTATTTTTGATATATATATTGTTCTGGTATCACATTAGCGCTGTCCAGCACTTTTTTATCTCGCCCGGTCACTGATGCCATCAACCTTAAATCAATAAGAATATTGACCATTTCATCTTTGCTAATAAGATGTTCTGGCTTATCTGGTTTATTGTATTTGTAGCAAGAAGCAACCCCTATTAAAACACAAAAAAGTAATATTATTTTTTTTAGCATCATCTGTTAAATGTTAATCTTCTAGCAGCTTTGACCTTTGGAAACTTAAAATTGTGATATACTAAACTGCCATTTAAAATGGTATGCGTAATTCTAGATTTAAATGTAGAGCCCTCGAAAGGAGACCATCCACATTTGTATAATATATTGTCTTTTTTAACCGTCCATGGGCTGTTTAAATCCACAATAACCAAATCGGCAAAATAACCTTCTTTAATATAGCCTCTGCGTTCTACTTGAAATAAAATAGCAGGATTATGACACATTTTTTCAACTATTTTTTCAATTGAAATTTTGCCTTTATGGTGCATTTCCAACATCGCCGGTAATGCATGTTGCACCAACGGTCCTCCTGACGGCGCTTTAGTATAAACGTTTTTCTTCTCTTCTAAAGTATGTGGCGCGTGGTCGGTTGCAATAACGTCTATTCTATCATCCAACAACGCTTTCCACAACTGAGCTCTGTCTTTTTCTGTTTTAACGGCAGGATTCCATTTTATTGCTGTTCCTTTTTCCTTATAGTCCTTATCAGAAAACCAAAGATGGTGCACACAGACTTCAGCAGTTATTTTTTTATCCTTTAGGGGTATTTTATTGGAAAATAATTTGGTTTCTTTTCCTGTTGACACATGAAATACATGGAGTCTTGCACCTGTTTCTTTTGCCAATGCTATCGCTTTTGAAGATGATAAATAACAGGCTTCTTCACTTCTAATGATGGGGTGTTTTTCAATGGGGATAGCTTCTCCATACTCCTCTAAATGCTTTTGAAAATTCTTTTTTATGGTGGCTTCGTCTTCACAATGCACAGAAATCACCATATTGGTACTTTTGAAAATTTTCTCCAACACCTTTGGATCGTCCACCAACATATTTCCTGTAGAAGACCCTAAAAAGAGCTTCAAACCAGCTACAGTCGTTGCATCAACCTTTAGTATTTCTTCTAAATTATCATTGGTACCACCAAACATAAATGAATAATTAGCCGATGATGTTTTTGCCGCTATTTCAAACTTTTCTTCTAATTTTTCTATGGTCGTGGTTTGCGGATTCGTATTTGGCATTTCAATAAAAGACGTAATGCCTCCTGCAATTGCTGCCTTAGACTCGGTTTCAATATTTGCCTTGTGCGTTAATCCAGGTTCCCTAAAATGCACTTGATCGTCAATGGCCCCTGGCATTACATACTTTCCTTCAGCATCTATCACATGAACATCGGCAGATTTTGCACTAATAGAAGTATCTATTTGCTTGATAAATTCACCTTCAATTAATATATCGCCACTAAAAATCGTACCCTCGTTTACAATTTTAGCATTTTTTATAAGTGTTTTTTTCAATTTCATTACTTTTCTCTTTTAAACAAACTCTTCATCTTCATTGAGATCACTCCAAATACCGCTTCAGAAATAATTCCTGAACTCAGTTTTGATTTCCCTCTTGTTCTATCTGTAAAAATCACAGGAATTTCCACGATTCTAAATTTCTTTATATAGGCTTTAAACTTCATTTCAATTTGAAACGCATATCCAATAAACTTAATCTTTGTTAAATCTAGCGTCTCTAACACATGACGTTTGTAGCACACAAATCCTGCCGTGGTATCCTGAATGTTCATACCGGTAATTAAACGCACATATTTTGACGCCAAATAGGACATCAAGACCCTGCTCATAGGCCAATTTACAACATTCACGCCTGTAATGTAGCGCGAGCCAATAGACACATCTGCACCATCAATAGCACAAGCATTGTATAGTTTTTGCAAATCTTTTGGATTATGGGAGAAATCGGCGTCCATTTCAAAAATATAACTGTACGATCTTACCAAACTCCATTTAAAACCAAGAATATAAGCTGTACCCAATCCTTTTTTCTCTTCTCTTCGCTTCAAAAATAATCGTCCAAGATACTCTGTTTGAAGTTCTTCTACCTTTTCTGAAGTGCCATCGGGAGAACTATCATCTACAACAAGAATATGTATAGCTCTAGATTCTGAAAAGACCGCTCTTATAATAGCTTCGATATTTTCAATCTCGTTATAGGTTGGAATAATAACTACGGCGTCCTTCATCTCATATCATATAGAAACAATAAAACTTATGCTGCTTTATTGTAAAATACTTGGGCAAATGTACATTTTTAAGCCATTCTTTTTTTTAAATATTTCGTAATATTTTGCCATCTCTACAAATTTTATGATAATTTTAACCCATGCTAAGGGAAGTTCCGTCATATACATTATTTACAGTTTTAATGGTTATCTGCCTTTTTGCGATAGCCATTGCAAAAAGCATTGCCCCGAAGCGTTTTGACGAATTCGTTTTGGTTATTGGAAACTCAAAATACCTGAAGATTTATGGTAAGGATCAAAAGTTTTTAGACTATTACGATGGGTTATTATTTCTCAATTTAATTATCTCATCTGCCATTTTTTTTATTTTATGCTTACAAAGTTTTACTAATGAAAAAGAATTTAATAGTACCCTTGTCTTTAAACTTGTTTTGGGTATTGGCATTTTTATTCTAGCCAAAGTATTATTGGAGCGTTTAATTGCTAGTCTTTTTGAGATTGACACCATCATAGACAATTATCTTTTTCAAAAAATAAGCTATAAAAATTATCTTGGTTTATTACTCTTACCCATCAACGCCATTTTAGTATTTGGCATCACTCCAACTGAAAACATAATTTTTGGCGTTATTATTTTACTTATCATAGTGAATATTAGCGGTTTATTTACCACATTTAAAGTGTATCAAAATGAAATAAAAAATAACTTGTTTTATTTTATTTTGTATCTTTGCGCTCTCGAAATCGCACCCTATATTATTATATATTCGATTTTTAGCGCCTAATTTAACTATTTTGAACCTATGAAAGTGAAGACCATTTTAGTATCTCAACCAGAACCTAAAATTGAGAATTCTCCATATTTTGATTTACAGGAGAAAAGAAAAGTAAAAATAGATTTTAGACCTTTTATTCACGTAGAAGGCGTTTCCGCTAAGGAAATAAGACATCAAAAAATTGATTTAAACAATTATACTGCCATTATTCTAACCAGTAGAAATGCTGTAGATCACTTTTTCAGAATAGCTGAAGAAATGCGTTTTAAGGTGCCCGATGCCATGAAATATTTTTGTCAGTCTGAGGCTGTTGCTTATTATTTACAGAAATACGTGGTGTATAGAAAACGTAAAATCTACGTAGGAAAACGTACGTTTTCGGAGTTATCACCTTTGATCAAGAAATATAAAGACGAAAAGTTTTTATTGCCGAATACCGATAAAGTAAAACCAGCAGTTCCACAAATCTTGAATGATTTAGGTGTCAACTGGAAACAAGCTACTTTTTACAAAACTGTTGTTAGCGATTTATCAGATTTAGCTAATGTATCTTATGATGTATTGGTGTTCTTTAGTCCTTCTGGAATAGAATCATTATTTCAAAATTTTCCGGATTTTCAACAGAATGAAACACGTATAGCGGTTTTTGGAAATACGACTATTAAAGCGGTTGAAGAAAAAGGATTACGTGTTGATATTGCAGCACCAACGCCTGAGACACCTTCGATGAGCATGGCTTTAGAAAAATATATTGATAAGGTTAATAAGGGGAAATAAAAACTCATTTATACTATATATAAAAAAGCGTTTCCATTAAACTTGGAAACGCTTTTTTATTGATGGTTATCCAAAGAATATTATTACATGTAAATAGATTTAATTACTTTTAATAAACATAAAATCTAACTAGAATACATGTTTGATAAATTAAGTAATTTTCAAAATCATCAAGATTTCTTATTAAACATCCATAAGAATAAAGAAGAAAAACTTTCTGAGCTTTTTCGACTTATTAACCATGAAAATGTTGACATATCTGATTACGACAATTTTAAGAAGATTACTCATTTAGTGATGAAAAAAATCAAAAAATCAGATAAAGCTTTCCTTTTATGGCTTCACTGCACTGGGGAACACATAAGTTTTAAATTTAATTGCAAATGGGCTTTAGTAAAATATAACTTACCCACTTCAAAAGTATGGTATTCCCCAATTTTAATCAACGAAACACAAGATGTTTGGATGATAGGCCAAGATTGCGAAAAAATGTACTATAAATACAAACGTTTATATGATATTGAATTTTCTACTTTCTATAAAATGTCAATCGAAAGACTCTTACATAAAACCAAACTTAGTGATATTAACAGAGAAGGATTAATAGATTTTATAGAGTTGAAATAGAAATAAAGGTTTTTTTGATTAAAACGCATACCGCTGCGGCCCACCACGTCTGATTTCCTCTGTACAATGCATTTCAAACTTTTTAAAATTTTCCCTAAACGCATTTGTTAGTTTAAAGGCTGTGGTGTAATACGCTTTGTCGTCGTTCCAGGTAGCTCTTGGACTTAATACGCTAGTTGGCACACCAGGACAGGTTCTTGGTTGCGCTACCCCAAACACGGAGTGAATATGGTAATCGTCATAATTATACAAACCTAAATTACCATTTAATACCGCATTAATCATGGCTCGTGTATATTTTAATTCCATACGTTTTCCTATGCCGTAAGGCCCACCTGTCCATCCCGTATTTACCAACCACACATTAACTCCAGCTTCAATCATCTTTTTGCTCAACATTTCAGCATATTTAGCAGGATGTAATGGCATAAATGGTGCTCCAAAACATGCTGAGAACGAAGGCACAGGCTCTTTAACCCCAGCTTCCGTTCCGGCAACTTTTGCGGTATATCCAGAAATAAAATGATACGCAGCCTGACTTGGAGTTAATTTAGAAATTGGCGGGATAACACCAAAAGCATCCGCAGTTAAAAAGAAAATATTTTTCGGGTTTTTACCAACAGAAGGCACTTGAATATTTTCAATATGATGAATGGGGTAGCTTACCCTTGTGTTTTGGGTAATTGAAGTATTTCCAAAATCCACTTCCCCTTTATCATCTAAAATTACGTTTTCGAGTATTGCCCCTTTTTTAATCGCATCATAAATCTCCGGCTCTTTATCTCTTGATAGGTTAATAACCTTTGCATAACAACCGCCTTCAAAATTAAAAATAGAGTTTTCGCTAGTCCATCCATGCTCGTCATCACCTATTAAACTTCTATTAGGATCTGTAGAAAGTGTTGTTTTTCCTGTTCCCGATAACCCGAAGAAAACAGCGGTATCTCCAGCCTTACCTACGTTTGCACTACAATGCATCGGTAACGTGTTTTTAGTTACTGGAAGAATAAAATTCAATGCTGAAAAAATGCCTTTTTTAATTTCGCCAGTATAACCTGTTCCGCCAATTAATGCAATTTTTTTTGTAAAGTTTAAAATCGCAAAATTATGTTGCCTTGTACCGTCTTCATCTGGAATTGCCATAAAACCTGGCGCATTAACAACAGTCCATTCTGCATTAAAATTTTCCAATTCTTCGGATGTCGGGCGTAAAAACATATTATACGCAAACATATTGCTCCAAGGATATTCGTTAATCACACGGATATTTAATTTGTAATTCTCGTCTGCACATGCATAACAATCGCGGACAAACACTTCCTTCCCTGATAAATAATCGGTTACTTTATCATAAAGTTTATCAAAATTTTCAGATGTAAAGGGAATATTAATAGCGCCCCACCAAACTTTGTCTTCGGTAATCGCATCTTTAACTATAAATCTATCTTTTGGAGAGCGGCCTGTAAATTCGCCTGTGTTAACAGCTAATGCGCCAGAGGAAGCTTCGACACCTTGCCCTTTTTTAATCGTAATACTATGCAATTCTTCTGAAGATAATTGGTAATGTGCTTTAGCGTTTTTAATACCGTAATTTTCTAACGAAATTGTACCCATAACTTAAATATAGTTTGCTGTTATTTTTCAGAATAAAATAATTATTATGCAAAACTATGATAATATTTTCAACTAAAAATATATTATTCGTATTTTTATCACTTTAATTTTATGAAATTAATAATTAGAACCACCCAGGAGCTAATTAAAAACAATCCGCCAATTGGAGTTACAAACCCAATAGATTTAAAATTAAAAGCAGAAAGTTTATCGGTTGCAAGACCGTAAATTGAGCCTGAAAACAAAACGACACCAATAATGACAAGATAAAATATAATGGTTTTACATTCTGAAGTTACAAGGGTTGAACTACCAACAAAAAGTAAAAATAACGCATGATACATTTGATAACGCACACCTGTTTCGAAAGTCTGAAGGTTTTCTGGAGATACATGTGCCTTCAATCCGTGAGCAGCAAATGCACCAATAACAATTGATAACAACCCCAAAATAGCGGCGGTAATTAATATAACTTTATTCATTTTAAAAATTTAAATTCGCTAACAAATTTACTTAACAATTAGCAATATGCGAAAGATTTTAGTCATAGGTTCAGGCAAGTCATCCTCTTATCTTTTAAAATATTTAGTACAGAAATCCGATGCTGAAAATTTATTTATTACTGTGGGCGATCTAGATGTGTCAAATGCTCAAAAAATTGTTGGGCATCATCCAAATTCAAAAACAATTGTCTTGGATATTTTTAATGACGATGACCGTTCAAACGCCATAAAAAAAGCGGATATTGTGATTTCAATGCTCCCTGCCCGTTTTCATAGCGTGGTTGCAAAAGATTGTATTTTGTTTGGAAAACATATGGTTACAGCTTCTTATGTGAGTTCTGAAATGAAAGCACTAGATGAAGAAGCAAAAACGAAAGGCATTATTTTGATGAATGAAATAGGTGTGGATCCAGGCATTGACCACATGAGCGCCATGCAAGCTTTAGACAACATTCGTGATAAAGGCGGAAACATTATTTTGTTTGAATCTTTTACTGGTGGACTGGTAGCGCCCGAAAGCGATAATAACCTGTGGCATTATAAATTTACATGGAATCCCAGAAATGTAGTTACGGCCGGTCAAGGCGGTACTGCTAAATTTATACAAGAAGGCAGTTATAAGTACATCCCCTATCAACGTTTATTTAGGCGTACCGAGTTTTTGGATATTGAGGGTTATGGCAGATTTGAAGCATACGCCAACCGAGATTCTTTAAAATATCAAACCGCTTATGGCTTAAAAAATATTAGAACCCTTTATAGAGGCACCATGCGTCGTGTGGGATTTTGTCGTGCATGGCATATTTTTGTTTCACTAGGAATGACCGATGATAGCTTTACGATAGAAGATAGTGAAAACATGAGTTATCGCGATTTTACCAATGCGTTTTTACCTTATAGCCATAAAGATTCTGTGGAGTTAAAACTACGTAACGAATTAAAAATTGATCAAGATGATATTGTTTGGGACAAATTAGTTGAACTGGATATTTTCAACCCAAATAAAAAAGTAGGACTTAAAAACGCCACACCCGCACAGATTCTTCAAAAAATTTTAATGGAAAGTTGGACATTAGGTGAAGACGATAAAGATATGATTGTGATGTATCATAAGTTTGGTTATGAGCTAGAAGGTAAAAAACATCAGATAGATTCCAATATGGTTGTTATTGGCGAAAACCAGACCTATACAGCTATGGCAAAAACAGTTGGCTTACCTGTAGCCATGGCAACTTTGGCAATATTGAATGGCGACATCACTTCCGTAGGTGTTCAAATCCCGATTACAAAAGAGATTTACAAACCTATTTTAAAAGAGCTGGAAGATTATGGTATTTCGTTTCAAGAAAAAGCTGTGCCGTATTTGGGTTATAACCCTTTAAATAATTAAAAAAGCAATTAGTTTTAATTATGATCTAATCATTTGTAAATAAGCAAATTACAACACTCTCTAACGACAACTTCAACACAAAACAAACACTAGTGTAATCATTAAGGTACAAATTTGTTCCTATTTGAAATCAAATTATTACTTTTATGTTCTAATTTATAATTTAAATGAACTCAAAAAGCAAACCAACTACAATTGACGGCATAGACAAAAAAATTCTTAGAACATTAATGGAAGATGCCCGAACACCAATTTTAGAAATTGCCAGAAACGTAGGTATTTCTGGAGCTGCCATACACCAACGTTTACGTAAATTAGAAAAATCAGGTCTTATAGCTGGCTCAAAATTTGTTGTAAACCCAGAAGTTTTAGGGTTTGACACCATGGCATTTGTAGGTGTATATTTTGATAAAGCTGCGGATGCTCCAGTAATTATTAAACTATTAAAACGTGTTCCTGAGGTGCTTGAATGCCATTATACTACGGGCAATTGGAATGTGTTCTTAAAGGTGCTCTGCCAAAGTAACGACCACTTAATGCAGACCTTAAACACCATTCAAGATATTAATGGAGTGTCGAGAACTGAAACATTTATTTCGTTGGCACAACAGATTCAAAGACAAATAAAGATCTGATAAAAGTCATATTTTTTACGCAACCTTTGTTGTATTATTGCATCTATTCCCTAGACGATTATTATAACAAACTAAACTTTATATGAAAAAAACATTTATGTTAGTGCTTGTTGCGCTATTAATTTCTGCTAGTTCCTTTTCTCAAGAAGACGGCACAAAACAAACTTCAAAAAACTTTAATGAATTAAAAATTAATGGCGTATTCTTAATTGCTGGTGCATTTGAAGTAAGTTACGAGCGCACTTTAAACGAAGAATCTGCTTTTGGAATTTCTCTTTTTCTTCCTTTTGATGATGATATTAGTGATGATTTAAAATATTATATCTCTCCTTACTATCGTTTTTATTTTGGCAGACAAGCTACTGGATTTTTTGTTGAAGGTTTTGGGATGTTAAACTCAACAGACAGGAGCGTTAGCTTTATAAGTTCTTCTGGCGACGATTTTAAAACAGATTTTGCCCTTGGATTTGCTTTAGGCGGAAAATGGGTTACGAAAAAAGGATTTAGCTTTGAAGTATTTGGAGGCATAGGAAGAAACCTTTTCAATAATGATGATTCCGATTTTGAAGTTGTTGGTAAAGGTGGGCTTAACTTAGGTTATAGGTTTTAAGTCCTAGACAACTAATTTTACAAAAAAATCCCATACTTCTCAGTTTGGGATTTTTTTTATGAGATCCTGCGTTCGCAGGAATTTTGCTATTTCATTTTCATCAACCAATTACGGACATCAACTTCTTTCTTAATAATATCTTTTAAGCCCTCAATTTTAACCCGTTGTTGTTCCATGGTATCTCTATGACGAATGGTCACCATTTTGTCCTCTAAAGTATCATGATCTACTGTAATACAAAATGGCGTACCGTTAGCGTCTTGCCTTCTATAACGTCTCCCAACTGCATCTTTTTCATCATAAATAATATTGAAATCCCATTTTAATTCCTCAACTATTTGACGCGCTACTTCTGGCAAGCCATCTTTTTTAACCAATGGTAAAACTGCTGCTTTAACAGGTGCTAAAACACTTGGTAATTTTAAAACGGTTCTGGTTGTTCCGTTTTCCAATGCTTCTTCTTGTAAAGCATTAGAAAAAACTGCTAAAAACATACGGTCTAAACCTATTGAAGTTTCCAACACATAAGGCACATAACTTTTGTTTTCTTCATGATCAAAATATTGCAATTTTTTTCCTGAATATTCCTCGTGCGCTTTTAAATCGAAATCGGTTCTAGAGTGAATCCCTTCCAATTCTTTAAATCCGAATGGGAATTTGAATTCAATATCTGCAGCAGCATCGGCATAATGCGCTAATTTTTCATGGTCATGAAAACGGTAATTATCCGCCCCCATTCCCAGAGACAAATGCCATTTCATTCTGTGCTCCTTCCAATGCTCGTACCATTCTTTTTGGGTGCCTGGCTTTATGAAAAATTGCATTTCCATTTGTTCAAACTCACGCATCCTGAAAATAAACTGTCTTGCAACTATTTCGTTTCTAAAGGCTTTACCTGTTTGTGCAATTCCAAAAGGAATTTTTAAACGGCTGGTTTTCTGTACATTTAAAAAGTTCACGAAAATACCTTGCGCAGTTTCAGGGCGTAAATATAAATCCATGGCACTTTCGGCAGAAGCTCCCAATTTAGTCCCAAACATTAAATTGAACTGCTTAACATCCGTCCAATTTTTACTTCCTGTTAAAGGATCTGCAATTTCCAATTCTTCAATTAATGCTTTTACATCAGCTAAATCTTCATTACCCAAAGATTTTCCCATTCTAGCAAGAATAGTATTTATTTTTTCTTGATAACCAACAACACGACCGTTAGTAGCTAGAAATTCTTCTTTATTAAAGGCATCACCAAAACGTTTTTCGGCCTTTTTGACCTCTTTATCAATTTTTGCTTCAATTTTAGCACAATAATCTTCAATTAAAACATCTGCTCTGTAACGCTTTTTAGAATCTTTATTATCAATTAATGGATCGTTAAACGCATCAACGTGTCCCGAAGCTTTCCAAGTGGTAGGGTGCATAAAAATTGCGGCATCTATACCTACAATATTTTCATTCATCTGTACCATGGCACGCCACCAGTAGTCTCGAATGTTTTTCTTTAATTCCGCTCCGTTTTGGGCGTAGTCGTAAACTGCGCTTAAACCATCATATATTTCACTACTTTGGAATACGTATCCGTACTCCTTTGCATGTGATATAACCTTCTTAAATGTATCGTCTTGATTTGCCATAGGTGCAAAAATATGAAAGTGCAGAAAACAAATTGAAATGTTTACTGTTTTTTTATTTAAGTTTACATAAACAGTAAATCTAGAGCTAGCGATCGGTTGTAACAAGAGCCGATAAAGCTGAGACTTTGGTACGGCACTCGACACAGTCGAGCGCTAGCAGACATCTGTTACTGTGACAAACTAGCACCAACGGGGGTCATAATAAAAAACCTTTTCTACATCATCTCCTTTTAAACCAACAAGAATACCGCCGATAGAACAATGCCCTATGGTTAAGTAATCAATATCATCTTTTCCTTCTATATCTTTTGAAAATAATATTGAATTTTCGACGGAATTAAAACCTGAAAAATCAATCTCAGGCTTCAAAGAAAAAGTGAAATAGCTAATATATCTCTCATCTTTAAAAGTCGGATGGTAAAACATCTCGTAAGAAATACTATTTTCTTCCGTAGAAAAGCTATTTACAAATACTTTATACAAAGGAGGTATTTCTAAATTATGTTCCTTTTCTAAAGCTTCAATATTAATAATTTCAGCTTCCTTTTTAGTTTTTAATAATTCAAAACCTTTTCTCATAAGTTAATAAGTTAAAAAACTGGTCCGTCAAATAAACCTTCCAGACCTCTATTTATTATAGCTTTACCTCCTGAATGGCTAAACCCTCCTTGAGTAGCGATGTATATTATATTTTTTTATAATGAAAACAATTTGTTTTTCTTTATTAATTATTTTCTGGAAAATAATTAATAAGCTTGCCATGTAAATGACCAATCATTTGTTTGAGTATTTTTACCAAAATACCCAACTCCACTATTCCCCCAACTCCAATTAGCTTTTTCAATACTATCTATTTGAAAGACAAAACTTATATCCTCAGCATTTTTGTTAAAAGGAGTCCAAAAAATCTCGCTTTGAATTAGTGTTGGCCATCCGCCAATTTTAATACCTGACTTATTTTCAAAAAGCATTTCGTACTTATCCTCAAAGTCTTCAGGGATATTTATCGGACAATCATCCCAACAAGGACAGTCGTTTTCTTCCAAATAAGGGTCTAATTGAAATGGTTTTATCGAAGTTTTATATTCCAACTGTCTCAAAGGTATTAAATCGTCTAAATTTTCATAAGTCCTTATTAAAACAGAATCACTTCCTTCTTCATTAAATATTCTTTCTTTATCGATAAAAACACAAATAAAATTTATATCCTTAATAATATCTGGTTTATATGGAATGTTTGATAAATTAATTTGACATAGTGGAGTCATCAAATTTCCATCAATAGAAGGCCAATCCTCTCCTTTTTTACATAAAAGAATTTTTCCAAACCAAGATGCTTGAATACTATCTATTGCCCTTAAACCTCCAACTCTGAAAAGAGTCGAAGGTTTTGAAATTTTTTTTATAATTTCTTCTTTTTTCATAATTTAAAAATCTTTAGCTCTACTTTTCCAATATCTCCTTTTCCAAGCATTAAATTGACTCCTATTAATGCCTGAGGGAATAGTATTTGGGGATCTCCTATTACGCTAGCACTCGTTTGAAACGAGTGCCGATAAAGCTGAGACATTTTGGTACGGCACTCGACACAGTCGAGCGCTAGCAGACATCTGTTACTTTGACAAACTAGCACCAGCAGGGGTTAAAAAGCTAAAGTAATATATCCTAAAACCCCAGCTTACCAAACCAGCCTTTCTTTTTGTCTGACTCTGGCAATTGATGCACTAAATCTTTAGGATAATATTGGTTGTTAATAAAGCTACTATCATCTAAATCCATTATTTTAACAATTGCCGCAGACTCAAAACTCCAATAACCATAATAAATATCATGCCTACTATTATGGATGTCTTTGATACCTGTTTCTGCTTGGATATTGTACCATTCATTATTCAAATAGTTCGCCATTAGCAAAGATGCTTCATCTTTATCCTTTGAATCAATAATTTGTCGCAACGTTTTGAAAATATCGGGAATACCAAAATATTTCTTGTAGCTTTCTGACTCCAATGGTTTTCTACTCGGCATTTTAGCAGCAATAATAAACTCAAAAAGTTTATCTTTCACATGGTCTCTATCTATTACATCCACTAGCAATTGAAATTTTTCATTTGGTATATTTAGAAGATAACCGATTGACAACATAGTTAACATTTCCTGATATGGAGAAACTGTGTACTGATTAAATACTTCGTTATCAATTTTCAACTTCCAAAAACCGTCCCAACTTTTATATATCAAATCAATGGACTCAAAATAACTATCACGAATGTCAACTAATGAATATCCAGCAGAATATTTTGAAATACACAATTGAACTGACGAATCAGCCAAGGATCTCATAACTATAGAAACTCTATCTCTTGAAATTTGTTGTTTTTCAATTTTTTTCAAAAGAGCTTTTCGATTTGCGCAAGAATTCTTGATGTAATTTTCAAAATAAGTTTTATTTTTTAATAAATCTCTCATAAGTAATTAATTGAAAACAAAAATACCAATTTCATTACCGAATTCATCTAACCTCTTTAGTAATGTAGTTCCATCTTCAGCAACTTTAGATATAACCCGCACATAGCCTTCCGCTATCATCTCATTAGTAATGTTATTCCCAACTGTTTCTCTTAATCTTTGAAAGTTACCCGCAGAAATCCATTCTTCACTCATTTGTCTTCCATCTAAGGTATTTCCTAGACTTGCTGTTCCATATTTTGATTCTACAATATAAAACTTTCCATCCTTTTTAAAAACATGGTCTATTCCAGAATCTCCCCATCCGTCTAGTAAATCTCCGTTCTGCCCTTTTCTAATATGCAACGCTTCAAAACCATTCTCTGCAAATTTAACATCAGTAGCCACTTCACCAAAAACACCTTTAGCATTTCTGCTTGCCCCTTTAACGGTTGCCCCTTTGTACTTATCAATAACAGCTCTTTGAGTGTCGTAAATAGCATCTAAGGTTTTTTCAAGTGCTTTTAAAAGTTTTTTCACTTTATCATCACTTCTTGCAATTACTTTTCCTCCTTTTTCGATAATAAGACCACCTAAATTATCAAAAGTAACTTTAAAACCTCTCTGAGTTGCTCGACGAAGCCCTCCTAAAACCCCTCTTAATTTACGATAAATTCGTAAACCTTTTCTGAAAATTTTCACTCCTTTTATAGCACCCTTTATAGTACTCAAGCCTGCCACATCAACAAATAATCCTGAGACAGCTAATGAAGCTCCGAGTACATCTCCTTCATTAATTGATTGCAATAAAAAATAGGCGATAGATTATTATTCTTTTACACGCCAAAAATCTTCTCCCCAGTTTTTATACAGTTGAGAATATGATGAGTTTTGAGGTATAAAAGAATCCTCTTCTTTAAAAATAAGGCTTTTAGAAAACTCAAAAATATTATCCGCTATAAGGTAATAATCTTCGTCTTTGCTCCAATTGACCAAATATATTTTGTCTCTTTTTTCATCTTTTGTCCCAATAAAAACTCCACCCCCAATACCTATATTCGCAATTCTGACAAGTCCGTATTCTAAAAACTCATGACTATCAATTGAATATGATTCCCAATCGTTTATCAACTCATTTTCATCAAAAAATCCATCAAAACCGTATTCTTCATTTTGAGACGGTTTAAATACAACTAGACCGCAATCAGAAACAGATTTAAACTTAGAATTTAAGTATTTATGTGATAAGATTTTATTTGAACCTAGCTCGTATAATGAAGTAAAAAACTTAAAATAGTTCGGCAGTTCAAATCCGATTACTTCTTCTACTTTATCAAAGGTTTTATTACCAGCTTTACTTTTAAAAAACTCTAATCCTTTCATAATTCATATTTTAAAACGGTGAACTAAATAAACCTTTTAGCCCTCTATCTATAACAGCACTTCCTCCTGAATGTCTGAATGCCCCGTGAACATCCTGTAGTACTGGCATTAATGATTTACCATCTTGATGATGATGCCATGAATAAACCTTACCATCAATTTCCACACCAGTACTTCTAGATTGTATATTTCTATTAGGAAACTTATTTTTCAACCAGTTTGTTGCTCTTGTAAAATCTGTTGATGTGCCGTTACCAATCAAATCATCTGCCTTAAAGGTAAAATCCTTTCCTAGGGAATAACTCTTAAAGTCTGGGAATCCATTTTTATCATAGTTTACACTTACCTGTCTTCCCCCCGGCTACCGCACGAATCCTTTCGTGTGGTTGTTCTTAATTAACCTTCAAACATCCTAAAAACAACAATAGCATCAATTAAACCTTTTTGGTCTGCATAATCAATAGCGCTACTGTAAACATAATCTTCTGCTTTATAAACCAACCTTTCTTCTGCAGGATTACTGTGAACATAATCTATTTATTGTTGAATTACCTTATTACTCCATAGCTCAATTGGTTTGTTATCATGTCGCCAACCCCGAAACTTCGGGGGATAATGTTTCACGTTAAAACTTTTTTTAGCTTCTTTTTTGAAAAAATCTAATAAAAATTCTTTCCTACTTTCTCTTGGATTTTCTTGTATACTTTTTACAATTGATTTACTGGTAAATCGTTTTAAATCGCCAATCAATAATTCTGGCTTTTGCCCAGTTATACTCCTAAAAACTAGATGCACCCATTTGACTTCGCTGAGTAAAGGCATGACTACTCATAATGCACCAAGCATGAATTTCTAAGCCTTTGCTTTTCTGACAATACTCTAAACTCTCTAAAAACAAATCTTTGTATTCGTTTCTTGTAAATACACCTGCCTGCTGGTATAGGTAGGCCCAACCAACCCACAACAGCAAAACTAATGAAGCCTGTGCTCAGCTTGACTGGGTGTACAAACCTTCAGGATTATGGAATTTATAGTTTCCACTCACAACTTATTTTATAGCTTTTTGTTCATATTATTAACCTCTTTAGTTTTATAACCACACGAAAGGATTCGTGCGGTAGCGGAGGCCAAAAGCTACTGCTGTTTTGTCGCTAGTTGATGGTTACGGCATAACAAAAACAGCCAACTATAAAAATTGGCTGTTCCGTAAAATAAAAACACATTAAATTAAGTCAATTCGTTGTAACGAAGCTTTTTACTAAAGCGATCAATCCATCCATTTTCAATAGTTGGTTCTGCTTTTAGCATTTCGCTTATTGCAACTAAATCCATTTCTTTTCCTTCTCCTATGTACTTAATTTTGAATTCTGGATTCTCTTCAAATATACCTAAAACTGCAAATAATGATGTCCCTATGGTCTCTTTTATATACCTCCTTAGTAGAACATGATCTTCCTTACTCAATTTTTTAAATATATCCGTATACTCTTTTCCAACACCCCATGGTGTTGTTCCAGATACAATTTGATCAAAATAGTTTATAGCATCATCATAAACTCTTTCTATCAACTTAGACCCAAAGTCATCGAGTATTTCTTTTTCTGATTTCATAATTTTTTAACATTTATGGATTAATACCATTCCATGGAATACGTGTGATTTCGGACACCCCTTGTTCTTTTAAATCTTCAAGTGCTTTAACTACCCAACCTCTTGCAATATTTTCGGGAATTCTCGCATCTATCATAGCTTGAAGCTCAATGTTAGCCATATCATTTATTTCCATTCTTTTATTTGGGTTTGCCCGCTTCCAAGCACTATATAATCTATTTTGATTTCCAGTTATAGCGTTATGCACAGCTTGCCCACCTAAAGTATTTGCAGATACACTAAAAGCTTCATTGGCATTATACACCACTTCACCTTCAAACGACTTTTTCGCCATAGGATGGTGTCCTCTTACATCTTTAAATTTTCCTGTACCATTAAGATCAAACCTAGCACCTCTTTTAAAAGAGTCAATAGTATTATCTAATGCTTTACTAAAGTTATCAAATCTAGTTAAAAATCTTCTCACCGCATCATCCCCTTGAGCAATGATTTGATCGCCCTTCTTAACAATTAGCTGCCCAGAAGCATCTAGAAAAACTTTAAATCCTTTTTTAGCAGCTTTTGATACAGCACCTAAAACCCCTCGCAATTTACGATATATTTTTATAGTTTTTCTAAAAGCCCTTGCGCCTTTTATCGCACCTTTTATAGGCCCCAGGGCTGTAGAACTAATTATAATGCCACTAATAGCCAAAGACGCCCCTAGCACATCACCTGAGTTTATAGATATAATAAGGTCGTAATAATCGCCTGCTGGTGTAAAGCCTATTACGATTTCACCAATAAGCGGTACCATCATTTCTCCAAAAGCACTCCACTCTTCAGCATTTTGAGGCCAAAAACCACTACCATTTTGCCCTACATCTTCTGCTATATCATCTATAGCAGAAATCTCAGCAGCCTCGTGGGCTACAACCCGTATGCCTTCGGGGTCTAGTTTTCTAAATTCCAACCCTTCGGCAAACCCTGTTTCTAAAATATCATGAGCACTATTCGTTATCGCCTGATGATGTTCTAGCTTTAAAAAATTATTTCTAGCTACCTCATTGGTAAACATATCGGCAATTGCAATCGCACCATCATCATTGGTAAAGTTTAATACTTCGGCAATTCTATTCTCATAATCTACATAGGCCAATTGGTTCATGCCTGTTGGGGCATTTTGCAACATATCTTGTACATCTTCATGAAATGCTTTTAGATCTTTTAAATATTGGTCTAAATTTTCTTTAACACCATGTCCCCTGGCATGGTCTATACGCATATTATCTGCGCCTGTTGGTGCAAAATTAAAGTAGTTACTTAGCATAGCATTATCTATACCTTGGGGTACATTTACGCCATTTGCTTGAAAAACTTCTCTTATTATTTGCCCCTTATATTCTGGCCTGTGCACACTATCGTTTAATAATGCCGCCAATACGTTGTTCAAGTATGTAAACTCATCTTGTTTGGCTATGGCATTTAAATCAGTACCTATGGCTATATTGGGGTTAAACGGACTGTTAAATTCTGGTGTTCCTGCTGATGCATAATAATTTTTGCCCAATGTAAAATCGCCACCTTGCAGGTATTGATTTAACAAATAATTTGCACAGTCGTGAGACAACTTAGAATAGTCGTTAAGTTTAAAGTAGTTTTCTAATTCTGCTTTTAACGTTGGCCTTTTTTTTATGTAATTTTCATAACTCCCATTAGTTGGCCCCAAGCCTGCTATTAGTCCATCTGCTAAGGCTTTTGCTAGATCAAACTCCCCTAAGGCATTATTTAAAGCCGCTGTTCTAGCATGCTCTCTTTGCCGGAGCCAATAATTTGTATTCCAAGGATCACTTTGTATTCTTAAATTCCAATAACCATCATGAAATATTGATAATTGTGGTGGGTTATTTCTCCAAACATAAGGCTCTACAAAATCTTGATTACCAAAACCATGTACTTTAAACCAATTATATGGTGGTTCTGATACATAATTGGTGGCGTTGTTCCAATAATCACTTGAAAGTAAATATTGTTGCATGTGGTCTAATTTTTCAAAATCGTTCCCCGCACCATTAAAATAATCTACTTGCGTTTGCGCCAACTCCTCAAGAATGTCATGGTTTAAATCATCTAAATTTGCTAATTCATTATTTAATTGATTCTGAATTTTTTGCTCTTGCTCTAATCGCCATTGATTCTCAGAAAACATACCTATTTCCTGATTTCTTAATGTATTTATTTGAGCTATTGAAGTTATTTCGCTCAAAGACTTAGTACCTAATTTTAAATGCCCGTATTTAGAATTATTAATAATTCCCGAGTTTATTTCGTTAGCTCTAAAGTCTAATAGTTTAATGTTTCTTAGACATCTATCCCTAATATTCTTTTTCACATTGACCTTGCCATCAAATTTAGGTCGTAATGCCTTAGAAGCAGTTCTAACATTAGGCATTTCAAAATCCTTAAAAAATTCTTTTTGGGCTTCTCCAAAATTAGAAAACTGCTGCCCCAACTGATTTTCTATTTCTTCTTCTAGAATACCATATTGTCTATCAAGCCATTGATAAAAATCCCTTTCTGCGGCAAGTTGTGAGGCTTCATGGTTTTTTAATGCCGATAATGCTGGGTCTGTAAACGTGAAATCAGGCACCTCAACATTGGAACAACATTCTCTAGATTTCCTTATTAAAGTTATATCATATCTGCTAATTACTCTAAAATCCGCTTTTTTAAAATCTAATAATTTCCTCGGAATTAAAGTTGTAAACCTTAAAGTATCCCTACTTAGACTATCTCTAATTGGATGTGGTATTCCTCTTTGGGCAAAAGAAAAATTTAATGCTACTAAGACTAAAATTATTGCGGTTATATATTTATATGTACTTTTCATTTTTTCCAGGTTTATTTTTTAGCAATTAGCTTAGTATATTTTTCTCCATTTACAAATACCGTAATTATGTTGATGCCCTTTTTAAGTTTAGCCCCATCAAAATAGTATATATAGTCTCCAGCAGTTTGCTGTTTTGCCTGTTCAAGAATATGGCTTTGAGATCCATGCAAATCTGAAACCTCAATGTTTACCAAGCCCGGGTTTTCTAATGCATAAGAGATGTAAAGGTCTTTTTCAAAAGGGTTTGGATATAACTTAATAAAGCTATCGTCTTGGTTGGATAAGCCCTCAATGGTTTCATCTGTAATTTCCTTTCCATTTTCGGTGGTTACTTTTGCTTTTGTTAATATTAGAGCAAATTTGTTTCCAGGCTCCCTTTTTTCAATGACGTAACTGTCTAGAATTGCCGTTAAAAATGTTTTATCATCGTGTGCTCTTAAGCTAAAATCACTTGACAATATACTATATGGTATATCTTGTTCTCCTTCACCACTAAAGTATAATCGTTTTAAATTCAAATTTAAATTTTCAAAAAATAACATGTTACTATCATTAAAAGCAACACCTTTACTTTCTTTGCCATTTAAAACCCAACTATAAGTCGTACTTTCTTTTTCATCATCATAATTCAATTCTAAAGCTATCGGCTCAATTTGTTCTATCTGTTTTTCAGCCCAATCTAATTTCACTAAACTACCATTCCATTTTCCGTTTAATGTTTCAGGGAAAAACTCAAAATCTATTGGTTCACCATCAAGTATTTTCATATAATCAAGGTCATTCTTTACTGTTTGCTCCTCTTTTAAATGATACTCCATACAGTCTAGCATTATTGCACTATTCTTTATTGAATTTTGACTAAGCAACCTCATTGCCTTTTGCTTGTTTACCTTTACACCATAACCAAAATAATAGCATACGCCTAACCAATGTTTTGCCATGGGGTAATCACTTTTCTTAAACCACCTAATGGCTTTAGAATAATTTTGAGCAACATTTAATCCTTTATAATGCATATAACCAACACTATAAGTCCCTCTAGCATCACCAAGTTTATGAGCTTTTTTATACCATTTTTTCGCTTTTTTATAATTAATTTCACAACCGAGACCATACTTAAACAAATCGCCTAAATCTGAGCAAGCCAATGCATGCTTCTGTTTTGCGGCCTTCCGTATCAACTTAAAGCCTTTAACATTATCACTAATTATAGCATTGTTTAAATACAAACGCCCCATTAATAGTTGTGCATACGGGTTTTCATTTTTAACACATGGCTTTATAAGGTCTATTGCTGCTAAAGAATCTTGTTGGGAATAATTTTCGTTTCGCAAATAATCAATAGCTTTATCGATATTAAAATCGCAATCGGTTATTTTAGCTTGTGCTTTAATTTCTAAAAATTGAAAAAAGCATAGCATTGATAAGATGTAACATAATTTTCGTTTCATAAGAATTGCTTTAAATTAAACTGAAAGAAATATTTCTTACACATATAAGAAATAACTTTTTATTATGTACGAATATAGCTTATATATTTTTATTTTTGTTGTGGGAAAACCGTAAATTTATTTTTTTTTAAACTTGAAGTGTTTTAATTTGAAATCCATCATCAACTTATTTTTTCCAAAGGTATGTTACGCCTGTTCCGATTATCTTTCGGATAACGAGGAAACTATTTGTATCAATTGCAGACATGATTTACCGGTGACCGATTTTCATTTCAACAATGATAATGCTATTCAAAACGTACTACGCGGACGTGCAAAAATTGAGCATGGTACTGCTTTATTTCGTTTTGAAAAAAAAGGACCTGTGCAACAATTGATACATGGTTTAAAATATCGAGGTTATGAACATATAGGCGTGCTTCTTGGCGATTGGTTGGGCGGCGAACTTAAAACAGTAGCAGGATATCAAAATATTGATATGGTAATTCCTGTGCCAATGCATCCTAAAAAACTCAAAAAAAGAGGCTTTAACCAAGTTTCAAAATTTGGACAACAGATTGCTAAGGCTCTAAATTCTCAATATGTTGATGATGTTTTAATAAAAATCACAAATACGGCCTCACAAACCACAAAAAAACAGTTTACACGTTGGACCAATAATGATGAATTATTTGCGTTAAAAAATATTACAACTATCGAGAATAAACACATTCTTTTGGTAGATGATATAATTACGACAGGAGCCACTTTAGAGGCATGTATTTCCGTTTTAAGTCAGGCAAAAAACACAAAAATAAGTATTGCAACCATGGCAATAGCCTAATAAGAATATCGTTTATACTTGAAGCATATATCTATAAATTTATGTAGGTTTGTGCAAAATTTTAATTCGGCAATGAGTAATAGGCTTTTAAACTTTCTTTTAATTTTTAGTATTAGCTGTGTTTTTATAAACTGCGCTAACCGCGGCACACCTCAAGGTGGTGAAAAAGATATTGAACCGCCGGTAATTACGAACACCTATCCTGAAAATTATTCTACCAATTTTAAAGCCAAGGAAATTAAAATTGAATTTAACGAATACATCAAAATAAAGAATTTACAAAAACAGTTGATTATTTCGCCACCCATGAAAAATCAACCTGAAATTACACCTCTGGGAAGCGCGAGCAAAACGATAACCATTAAAATTTACGACACTTTGCCTCCAAATACCACCTATGCGTTTAACTTCGGAAATAGTATAGAAGACAACAATGAGGGCAATCCGTATATTTATTATAGATACGTATTTTCTACTGGCGATTATATCGATTCCCTAACCGTTTCGGGAAATATAACCGACGCTTTAAAACGCGAACCTGAAACTTTTGTTTCTGTGATGCTTTATGAATATGAAAAGGATTCAATTTTTAACGACTCTATCATTTACAAAGAAACACCAAAATATATTACCAATACTTTAGACAGCTTAACCACTTACACCATTGAAAACATAAAAGCTGGAAAGTATTTATTGGTTGCGTTAAAGGATAAAAACGGTGATAATAAATTTCAGCAAAAATCAGATCAAATTGGTTTTTATAAAAGTTTTATAAATGTCCCAACCGACTCTACATACAATTTAAGATTGTTTAATGAAATTATTGATTTTAACCCTTCAAGACCACAATTGGTAAATGGCGAAAAAATAATGATTGGTTATGAAGGCGATTATACGGGTGTTAAAATTAATATGAAATCTGAAGTGCCGGAAGATTTTAAGTCTCGCATTACCAAAAACAAAGAAACGGACACATTATTCTATTGGTACCAACCAAAACTCGAAGTTGATTCTTTAGTTTTAAATATAGAACACCCTAAATTTAATAAGGACTACACGGTTAGAATACGCGATAAGGAACGGGACTCACTACTGATAAACTCTGAGCCAAACGGAAGTATTGGTTATACCGAAGATTTTAAAATTTCTGGAAATATTCCGTTTACTAATATTGATACTTCTAAAATAGAGTTGATGGATAAGGATTCTCTTCTTGTTCCGTTTACGGTAAAAACTTTTGATTCTATTAGTAATACTTATGCGCTCGCTTTCGAAAAAACGGAAGATAACAGCTATAATATGACTGTTTTAGCAAATGCATTTACTGATTTTTTTGAAAACACAAATGACACTATTAATTATTCGGTAAGAACACAAAAATTGGATAGCTACGGTAATTTACGTCTCAATGTATTTAATGCGGTTTACCCTATAATAGTGCAGCTTACAAATGAAAAAGGCGACGTAAAATATGAAAAATACGCAACTGAACAAAAGCCTCTTGACTTTCTAAATATCAGTCCTGGAAAATATTTTATTAGAGTGATTTTTGATACTAACGGAAATAAAATTTATGATACGGGAAATTATCTAAAGAAGATACAACCTGAAATTGTAAAACATTCAGAAAAACAAATTGATGAAGTGCGTGCAGGGTGGGATCAAGAAACTAGTTTTACGTTGAAGTAGCCCCATAGACTTTATATAATCACAATTCATTGTTAACTAAATAAGGTTTCGTCTTGATAATTATCGGGACGAAACCTTCATTTTTTTATCTTTAATGATACCAACACACTTTTCGAGAAATATAAAAGAATCTCGCCAAAGTTTATAACATTCTTCATTTAACCGTAAATTAAAAAAAGAATTGGTATTACTTTTTAATTATTTTTTTGAGCATAGAACTACTGTTTGCCTTTATATTTAAAAAGTACAACCCTGCTTCCAGTTGCGACATATTAATTGTGTTGTTCCCATGCATCAAAACACCTTGTTTTAGTATTTGTCCGTTAACATTTAAAATGTTGAAACGTCCATTTATTTGAGCTGAAATTGTTAATTCATCATGAACCGGATTTGGATATAGCGATATGTTGGTTTCAGCAAATGAATCAATACTTAACGTAGAACAATCTTCGCTAAAACTGGTTGATGCATCAATATCCGTCCAGTTTGTTGTGCTATATGTTGCGCTATCCACTTCAATACAAGTTAGGTTTGGGTTTCCTGTTGCTTCAAAACTTGTAATGATTGTGTTGTTCCCATTTTTTAGATTTAAACCTGTCAGATCATTATCGATACAATGAATAATTTCTAATGATGGGTTATTTTCTAAATTCAAACTGCTTAAATTATTGCCTTGACAATATAAAGACTCCAATACTGTATTGTTGCTCACATCTAAACTATTTAGGTTAGTATATCCACAAACCAATACTGTTAGTAAGGTATTGTTGCTTAGATCCAAGTTTGTCAAATCATTACCGATATGACAGAATAAAGTCGTTAATGCAGTATTGTTACTAACGTCTAAACTGGTTAAATTATTAATACTACAATATAAACTTGTTAATGCAGTATTGTTACTTACATCTAAACTTGTTAAACTATTAGAACTACAAGTTAAATGTGTTAATGCACTATTGTTGCTTACATCCAAACTTGTCAAGCTATTAGAAGAACAATCTAAAGTCAATAAAGCTGTAAAATCTTCAATGCCAGTTAGGTCTGAAATCCCATTGTCATCAACAACTAAATTAGTGATTGTATTGATATTGGTAGTAAACACATAATCATCTAAAGGTCCAAAATCGTGCCCTAAATCAATTAACGCTTGTTCAAAGTTATCATCTGGAACATAGGTAGTGCTTGAACAATTTGTGGCAAATCCAGATTGCGCATCAATATCCGTCCAGTTTGTTGTGCTATATGTTGCATCATCCACTTCAATACAAGTTAGGTTTGGGTTTCCTGTTGCTTCAAAACTTGTAATGATTGTGTTGTTCCCATTTTTTAGATTTAAACTTGTCAGATCATTATCGATACAATGAATAATTTCTAATGATGGGTTATTTTCTAAATTCAAACTGCTTAAATTATTGCCTTGACAATATAAAGACTCCAATGCTGTATTGTTGCTCACATCTAAACTATTTAGGTTAATATATCCACAAACCAATACTGTTAGTAAGGTATTGTTGCTTACATCCAAGTTTGTCAAATCATTACCGATATGACAGAATAAAGTCGTTAATGCAGTATTGTTACTAACGTCTAAACTGGTTAAATTATTAATACTACAATATAAACTTGTCAATGCAGTATTGTTACTTACATCTAAACTTGTTAAACCATTAGAACTACAAGTTAAATGTGTTAATGCACTATTGTTGCTTACATCCAAACTTGTCAAGCTATTAGAAGAGCAATCTAAAGTCGTTAACGCAGTAAAGTCTTCAATTCCAGTCAGGTCTGAAATCCCCTTGCCATCAACAACTAAATTAGTGAGCGTATTGATATTGGCAGTTAGCACATAGTCGTCTAGACTTCCAGCATCATACCCTAAATCTATTAGAGCTTGTTCAAAATTATCGTCAGGAACATAGGTTTCTCCATAATGGCAATCTTCACTAAAACTGGTTTGCGCATCAATATCTGTCCAGTTTGTTGCACTATAAGTTGCATCTTCAACTTGAATACAAGTCAAGTTTGGATTGTTAGTTGCATTAAAAGTTGTAATGATTGTATTGTTTCCGTTTTTTAAATTAATGCCTATTATTTCATTATTCCCACAATGCAGATATTCTAAGGAAGAATTATTTGAGAGGTTCAAACTTGTTAAATCATTATTTCTACAATTTAAATATTCTAATAATGGATTGTTTGAGGTGTTTATGCTAATTAAATCATTACTAGCACAATCTAAATCTTCTAATAAAGTATTATTTGTGATGTCTAAATTGGTTAGGTCATTAGAACTGCAAAAAATTCTATCTAAACTTGTGTTATTTGAAATATCTAAACTGGTTAAATTATTTGCACTACAAAACAGAGTCGATAAGTTTGTATTGTTGCTTATATTTATACTCGCTAATGTGTTACCAATACACGACAAGCTTGTTAGTGCCACAAAATCTTCAATTCCTGTAAGGTCAGAAATGGATTTATTATTAACATCTATAAAAGTTAGCGAGCTAATATTAGCAGTTGTCACATAATCATCCAAACTACCAGAATCGTATCCCAAATCAATCAATGCTTGTTCAAAATTATCATCAGGAACATAGGTTTCTCCATAATGGCAATCTTCACTAAAACTGGTTTGAGCGTCTATGTTTGTCCAGTTGTTAGTGCTATAATTTGCATTATCTACTTGAATACAGGCTAAGTTTGGATTGTTTGTTGCATTGAAATTAGTAATGATATTCCCAGTCCCGTTTTTAATACTTAGTGCAGTAAGTTGATTGTTTGAAGCATCAAAATTTGACAACAAAGCATTTTGATTCAAATTCAAGCTGCCAATAGCATTCAAACTACAATTTAAAAATTGCAATTGTGAATTGTTGGACACATCTAAACTTGTTAAATTATTACTGCTACAATGCAAATAAATAAGTTGTGTATTTGCAGACACATCAAGACTTGAAATGGTATTTGTATAACATCTTAATTCTGTTAATGCCGTAAAATCCTCAATTCCGGTAAGGTCGGAAATCCCTTTGTCGTCAATATTTAAAATAGTAACAGAACTTATATTGGTAGTCGGGACATAATCATTTAAACTTCCCGAATCATAGCCTAAATCTATTAATGCTTGTTCGAAGTTATTATCTGGAACGTAGGTTACTTGCGACTGTCCGATTATCGTAAATAAATTAGTAAAAAGAAATACAAGAGTAAACTTCCTCATGGTGTAGAATTTTTAGATTAACCCGTTTTTAACTTGTACTAAACTACTGGAACAGGTTAGGTTAGAGATTATTAATAGCCGAGAGTAAAGTTAAACAGGTATATCTGGCAGATGGATTAAAAAAAGGCAACGTTGCTTTTTTTCAAGTAAACGTGAAGTTATTTTCAGTAAGAAATACTACAGTAATGATAATGAATTAAGCAGTTTCTCCTTATTGGACTTGCTTACCGGAATTGTTTTTTTGTTGATGGTCAAATAGCCATCATAAAGTGCTTCTATTTTTTTAATATTGATAATATATGAACGATGCACTCTTATAAAAGAACTATCGCTTATATTATTTTGAACGTATTTTAAAGTTCTGCTGATAAGCACCTTTCTTTCCAAAGTATGCGCAAAACAATAAAAATCTGAGGCTTCAAAATAAAGAATATCGGCTTTGTTTATTTTTATAAATTCACTTTTGTTTTTAATGAATAGCGCATCATCATCAACCGTAGTATCGGCTTCATTGGTCGCTTCTTCATGGAGTTTGAACAATGCAATTTCAATATTGTTTCGCAAACTGGCAATTGTAAAAGGCTTGCTGATAAAGCCTGCTGGTTTTGTTAATTTTACCCGTTCTGTGGTTTCTGAATCTGAAAGCGAAGTAAGGAAAACATAAGGAATATTGGTTTTCCGTTGCAGTTTTTCAGCAACCGTTACACCATCAACGGGACCTTTTAATGTAATATCGAGCACTACCAAATCGGGTTTTAAATCATCAATATCATACAAGGCTTCTTTTCCATTATCGGCAACCCCGCAAATGGTATAGCCTTCTTCTTCCAGAGCAGTTTTAATAGTTCTGGCAATTATGGGCTCATCTTCTACTATATAAATAGATGTCATATCACAAGATGTCTTTTTCGTTTAAAACAATCACGACTTTAGTGCCTTTTGGAACTGTGCTTCTCAAAGATTCAAAACTAATCTCCGCATTGATTTTTTTAGTTAAATCTTTTACCAATGATAGTCCTAAAGTATCTTTTTTGTCTTCATTTTCAGAAATACCAATACCATTATCAACCACCTCTAAAATAATGTTACCATTTTTTCTTTGAAGTTTAATCTCAATATACTTATGAGCCATATTTTCAGTAAATGCATATTTTAAACTATTGGTAACCATTTCATTAATTATCAAACCTAAAGAAGTTACCACCTCAATATCCATGATAATTGGTTCAACGGTAAGCTTTTTTTCAATATTTGGAATACTATAAGATGAGAGAATATCGGTGATCAAGGCCGTGATATAATCTCGACAATCTATTCCAGAAGTATGATCCTGTTTATACAATTTCTGATGCAAAACAGCCATGGAATTAATTCTGTTCTGGGTTTCCTTTAAAGCTTTCGATGCCGTTTTATCTTTTATTGTTGAAGCTTGTAAAAACAATAGTCCAGAGACAATCTGAAAACTGTTTTTTACACGATGGTGCGTTTCTTTTAACAGCATATTTTTCTCTCCTACCGTTTTTTCCAACAATTGTTTCTGTGTTGCCAACAGCTTGCTTTTGCTTCTGTTTTTTGAATATAAAAATGTTAGCGATGATGCAACAATCACACCTAATATGGCAATGGACAAATATAATTTACGCTGTTTTTCGTTTTTATCGGCTTCTAATTTTTGTAGTTCTTGTTCTTTATCAAACATGTATTGCATCTCTAACTGCGTCTGCTTTTTTACATTTTTCTCGTTAAAAAGCGAATCTTTAGCTTTGAGATATGCTTCATGGTTACTGAGCGAGGCCTCAAATAAATTCAAGTTTTTATTGGCTTCATATAAACATTTGCACGCCTCCATGTAAGCCTCCAGATCGCTTTGTTCTCTAGTTATTTGCTTTGCTTTTTCACAATTTTCTTTAGCTTTTACATACTGCCCTTGCTTTAGAAATAATTGACCTCGATAATTTAATGCCAAAGCAAGTCTGTCATCAAGTTTGTTCGCTGAATAATAATCGTGCGCATGGTTCAAGAACATTAAAGCTTTTTCATAGTTCCCTTGTTTCGAAAATGCCAAACCAAGATTCAAATCAGAATTTGCAATGAGGCGAGGGTGTGCGTTTCCCTCTATTTTTAAGCGTTTCCCTTGCTCCAATACTTTTATAGCTTCTTTGATATTGCCCGAATTTAATAGCGATTCGCCTTTATTGGACATAATGACTCCTGCATTTACCGTGGCGCCAATTTTTAACGCCATATTATGGGCTTCGTCATAATAGGTTAAAGCGGTTTCATAATCTTCCATTTGATTATAAAAATTTGCCAATGAATTATTCAAAACAAGATTTTGCCCTTTAAACTGAAATTTTTCAGCATCTGTAAAAGCTAGAGTATCTATGGTTTCCATTAGGTTTTTAGAGGCTAACATGGTAGCAATAGCCACAGTTACATTCCCCTTTTTTCTATAAATAGTGCCTTTGGAATTGAGAATCTTAGCTTTTAAAAAAAGAAAATCTTTGCTTTTTAAATAGTCGTATGCCTTGGTATTGTAAAATAAGGCAGAATCTAATTTTGAATTGAAATAGTAATAATTCCCGAGGGAATAGTAAGATTGTGCCAGTAATTCTTCTTCATTAGAACGTTTAGAAATTTCAATCGCTTTATCAAGTAACTTTTTAGTACCGCTAACGTATCTATACTTTCCGGCAAATCCTGTAAGGTTTGATATACGCTCTCTATCTGTTTCCCAATTTTCTACATTTTGAAGTAAAGAATCTACTATTTTAATCAGTTTATTTGAATCTTGCTGAGAAGAGATAAATAGAGGAAAACAAAATGCAAGTATTAAGATTGCGTATAATTTCAAAAGAATTAATTAGTTAGTGATTGGTTAAATCAAGGTTTTTGATTCTTATAAAGATAAAACTAATTAAATAAAACATTGAAAAAGCTTAAAATAAGCAAAGTACCGACTTTTATTAGTAAACGAGTGGAATTTTAAAGTTAACTCTTGAGCTCAAAAGTATCTCTGTCATTTAAAAACTTTAACTTACTTCTATACCTTTCAATATGGCTTTTTTTAAGAACCACAATTTGTGTTTGCTCTACATTGGGATCAAAAGAAGTGATGCTGTTTCCCAATACATCATATACCACTGAATGTCCAGAATATGTGCTATCAACGCCATCAATCCCCACGCGGTTTACACCCACACAATAACACATGTTTTCTATAGCTCTGGCTTTTAACAAGGCATCCCAAGCTGAAATTCTGGGTTGTGGCCAATTGGCAATGTAAATTAAAACATCATAATCCTCTGTATTTCTAGCCCAAACGGGAAAACGTAAATCGTAACATATCAACGGACAAATTTTCCAGCCTTTATAATCTATGATTACTTTTTCTTTTCCAGCTGAAAATGTTTTATGCTCGCCTACCAAAGTGAACGTATGGCATTTATCATAATATTCAATCTTGCCATTTGGCTTTACAAAAAGCAACCGATTATAGAAATTGTTAGTTTCAGATATGATGATGCTTCCAGTAATAGCTACATTCTTTTTTGATGCCAAATCCTTCATCCAAGTAACCGTTTCGCCTTGCATAGTTTCAGCAACCGAAGTGGCGTTCATGGTAAAACCCGTTGTAAACATTTCAGGTAGTATGATTACATGAACACTACCCAAAATGTTTTCAATTTTTTGGGTGAAATTTTCACGATTCTGTTTAGGGTTTTCCCAAACTAAATCGGATTGTATTAATGCTATTTTGAGTTCGTCTTGCATGCTACAAAAATACCAATAAACTACTTCGAGGCAAGCCCACGAGGTATTAAAATTCCAAAAATAAAAAACTAAATTCCAAAAAAGAAAAACGGGGCAAGCCTCGGGGTGCTGGCCTGCTGCCTGCCTGTCGGCAGACAGGGCTGGCTGGTTAAACCCTAAAAAATGAATAAATTCAAACTAAAATGAAGTCCTCCATTTTATGGGTTCCAACACCTCGATTTTTAGCAAAAAATAATCCCTAATTCCAAAGCTTTGGAATTAGGGATTACATAATGCTTACTTAAATTATTTTAGTTTCTTCTTTGCTTTTGCGATATTAGAATTTAACTTTTCAATCTTTTCCAACGATTTTCTTTCATCTTCAGGCGACAATTTGCCTTTCTTTTTTAACTTTTCATATTTTTTGATAGCAGCTTGATGTTTTTTAGTTGCTTTATCAAAATTAGATTGCGCCTTTTCTTTTTTCTTTAGTGCTTTTTCTGCCTTTTTCTGTTTCTTTTCGGCCTTTTTTTGATCCTTTTCTGCCTTTTCCTGCTCCTTTTCGGCCTTTTCTAATTGCTTTTGCACCTTTTCAGCTTCCTCTAGTTCAAGGCTTTTCTTTTCAAATGTCGATAACACTTTTGCCTTTTCATCTACACTCAATGTGGTTGTAACATCAACCCCATCTTTGTAAATAACACCTTTTTTAACCTCATAAATAGTATTGTTCACAGTTACAGCTTGCGCAAATAAGGATTTACCTATTAACACAAATACTATTACCAATAAAACCCTGATTGTATTTTTCATAATCTTAATATACTTTACAATTTAGACACTTAGATAATTAAAAAGTCACATTGAAATTCCCGCCAAAGCGATAAAGAAAACCCCGACACATTGTATCAAAGAGTTCTGTTTAAATCAAACGATATTCATCTTCTTCAATAAAAATGATGCATTCATATTTTGGCAAATACCCTGTTTCAATTTATAGTCGAAATATAATTCATCATTAATAATTTCTGCGTCAAAATAATAATTTTTAACATCTTCCAACTCTTTTTCTATCTCGCACAAACTTAAATCGTGCGTCGCAATGATTCCTGTGGCATCCGAAGCTACTAATTTTTCAACAAATTTTCGTGAGCCAATGGCTTTATCCGTACTATTTGTGCCTTTTAAAATTTCATCTAAAACAATAAAATAAGGTTCTTTTTGAATGGCGTCAACAATATATTTAAGTCTGGTCAATTCTGAAAAGAAATACGAACTATCGTCAGTTAAGGAATCGGATGTTCGCATACTCGTAATTAACTTTACTGGAGTATATTCGCTTGACTTTGCGCAAACAGGCAAGCCCATATTTGCCATCACAATATGAAGGGACACGGTTCTTAAAAATGTGCTTTTCCCTGCCATATTTGCTCCTGTAACGATAAAGAACTGTTCATTATCAATAGTTAAATTACTATCCACTCGTTTTTCCTTGTTCAATAATGGATGTCCTAAATCTGAAGCTTTTATAACGGAAGCGTTTGTTTTAATGTCTGGAAACACAAATTCAGGATGATTAAAAGTGAAATTTCCCAAGGAATTATATGCATCAAAAAAGGACACTACTTCAAACCAATCTGAGACTTTATCGCCATAATTTTCTATCCATTTTTCGATACCGTAACTGTGCTTTATATCGGTTAAAAACCATCCGTTTCCAAAAATTGCGCCTATAATATTATTTCTGTTATCTAAAGCATCTAAGGATTTTGATAGTTTTCTGAAAATAGATGAAGCTTTCTCATCGTCAGATTTAATCTTATTTTGCATTTCCTGAAGTAATTCAGAAGTAAATGTTTCATTTTCAATTAAATCCAATAACACCGAATATTGGCGAAATGTATCTTTAACCTTATCAGTATGTGACGATAACTCGTTCATTTTTTTCACGTAAACTCCAGTAATTCCCAATCCGAGAAATAACCAATAGCCTATGATATTTTGGTTAGAAATAATACTGAAATATACGAGTGTAAATATTAAAACCGATACAATAGTAAAAGCTAGTGGCAACCAACGCATGATACTCGGTAAAAAAGATTTATAATTATCTAACCAAGCAACAATCTTTTTGGCTGGAGTTTCCACCTGTACTAAACTTGCACTGGCCGAATAAAACTGTCGCCATTTTGGTTTTGAAGCTAATTCTTCTATGGCTTTTTGACGCAATTCTACATCTGTAATACTGTTTGCTTTTAAACTATCGGCAAGTTGTGCCGTACCTTCATTTATAGTGGTTCTGTTTATAAATTGAAAAAAAGAACCACGACCAAACAGATCGATATCTAAGCTATAAAAATGACTTGGGTCTTGAAAAGGCCTGCCATCATTTCTATCATGAAAATTTCCCGAAGCTATCTTTAGTTCATCTTCATTTATTGCTACCAAAGCTTTGTTGAAATCTCTTTGTCGTTTTACATCTGTATGTTTTGATAAGAAATAAATAAAAACTGCCACACCAATTACACCTATTAAAAGTGCTATTTGCCATTGACTAAAAACTAGATACACACCAAAAGCAGCAGCAACAAAAACCGTCAATCGCAACATACTCAAAGTCGTCATTCGCTTGTATAGCTTCTTAACTTCAGATTGGTATTCCTCTAAATGTTCTTTATAATAGGATTGTGGATTGTTCATTCAATTTTTCTAATTCGTAAAGAAACAAAAAAGCCCTGAAAATATTTCAGAGCCTTTAGAAGAATTTATTTTTCTCCCACCCAGAATTGCCAAATACACAGTTCTGTCCTCCCCAAAGGAGAGGTATAATAGGAAACCCCAGCGCAGAACATCGGGGGATTTTTTAAGTTAATCTCTACCTCCAAATACTTGCAAGGCCCAATATAACAAGTTTGCCAATGCACCAATTGCAGCCACTAAATAAGTTCTTGCTGCCCATTTTAAAGCATCTTCAGAACCTTTATATTCATCTGGAGTGACCATGTTTCTATTTTTCAACCATGCCAAAGCTCTATGACTGGCATCGTACTCAACAGGGAGCGTTATAAAACTGAATAAAGTTGCGAAACCCATCATAGCAACACCAGCCGCCGCAACCCACCAGCCTAAACCTAAACCAGCAGCACCACCTAAAACAAGTCCGCCAATAATTAACCATTGAGACATTCCTGAAGTCACGCTAACCACGGGTACTAAAGTAGAGCGCATTTGTAACCAACTGTAAGCCTGCGCATGTTGTACTGCATGTCCGCACTCATGTGCAGCAACTGCTGCTGCTGCTGCGTTTCTTTGATTGTAAACCGCTTCACTTAAATTTACTGTTTTGTTTTTCGGGTTGTAATGGTCCGTTAAACGTCCAGGTGTAGAAATAACCTCAACATCCATGATACCATGATCTGATAGCATTTTTTGGGCTACCTCAGCACCACTCATGCCGTTACGGAGCTGTACTTTAGAATACTTTTCAAACTTCCTCTTTAAAGTATTACTTACCAACCAACTTACTAGAGCAATTGCCCCTATTAATATATAATATCCAATCATTATTTTATGTTTAAATTACGTCATAAAGATAGCAATAATTGCACCAATTTTGATATCTGAAATTTTGTCAGATGAAATCATATCATAACGTTTCAACTATTTATTTTGATAAACAATTTTGAAGTAAAGTAACAGTATTGCAGAAACTACGGTTATTGAATTTGCGGAAATCATTGATGGGCTATGTTTTAAAAATCCATAAACAAGCCACAATACAATGCCAATAAAAAACAGAACCAACATAGGAAGTGATAAACTGGAAACATCTTTAGTCTTCCATGTTTTATACACCTGAGGCAAAAATGCAATTGTGGTAAGTAATGCCGCTGCAAAACCAATAATTTCGTTATTATCAAACCCCATAAATTCTATTTAGTTTAGTTAATGGCATCTCCGCGAAGTCTTCTAAACTTTTTTCTGGCTTCAATAAAATAAATACTATCTACGTGATCGAAAACAATCTCTTTATAGAGGGCTTTGGCTTTTTCTGGTGCGTTTAAATGCGTCATATATAATTCGGCTAAATTATAAATAGCATTATCTATTAAAATACCGTCTCTATAATTATCTATGACATGTTGATAATTTTCTGCTGCTTTTTCAAACTGCTTTTTAATTTCGAAAAGTTGGGCTTGTTTATATAAAGCTTGGGCAATAATTGGCTCTGTTTTATGATTTTCCAAAATTGTATCTAATAGCGAAATGGCTTCGTCATTTTTATTTTGAAACGCTAGCAAATCTGCTTTAGCATAGAGTTTTAATGCTGTTTGAAGTGAATCTTCATATTTATTATCAGAAATCAACAGTTTTAAATCTAATGCATCATTGGCTATCAATTGAGATGTGGAAGATTTTAAAATTTTGAGTTGAGATTCGGCCCATTTAAAATCGCCTTTATAATAACTCGTTTTTGCCACTTTATAGCGTGCTTTTTGAGAAATTGTACTGTTTTTTAAATTCCGCTGAATTTGAGTGTAATAAATTAGTGCTTTATTAAATTTTTCTTGCAATACGAGAATATCGCCAAGTTCCAGCTTTATTTCTGCCTTTTGCAAATCTGTTAAAGGCAACTTTAAAGCGTCCTCTAAAAAGGCAGTGGCTTCTTCGGTTTTATTCATATGAAATGCCAAAAAATGTGCATAGGCAATCTGCAGTTCAAAAGTCTGGGAAAATGTGCCATAAGTATCAAATAACTCTAAAAACTTACTTTGCAATTCTTCATGGGATTCGGAATCACTTTCCTTAATTTCAATTTGCAATAGATCGTAATAGGCCAATAATTTGGTATCAGCGTCTTGCGCTTTTTCAATTACGTAGTTAAAAATAGAGCTTGCAAGTTCTGTTTGATGCTCACTATTTGCTATTTTACCAAGGTCTATAATACGAGATAAACTTTCCGGTTGGCGTGAATAAATGGCTTTTTCTTGTGCAAATGCTTTTCCAAAATCTTTCTGCTGAATAAAAAGCCAACTCAACATTTCGTTCCAGAGTACATTGGGTTCTTGTTGTATTTTTTTAATCAGCAATTTTCTTAAAATGATATTGCTTTCATTATTTGCGTCTTCACTTATAAAATCGCTTATAGCGCGTTTTACATTACTTAAGGAAATTGGGTTACGCTCTGCAAAATCAATATAATTAAGCATCATTTCCTCAATCTTACCTTGCTCCCCGTAAATTTGCGCTAACTGTAATTTTAAATTAAGTTCTGGCTTAAGCTCCATTGCCTTTTCGTAAGTGATAGCAGCTTTATCTAAAAGTGAATGTTCCTGGAAACTCCGTGCTACTGGAAATGCATTATTTGGGTTAACCAGAAGACTGTTTATTGCTATGTTGTAATTCTCCTCAGCCTTTTCTAAATCGTTCTTTAATTGGTAATTATAGCCTAAAGTTACATAAAACGCTGGGTAATTTGTTTTAGCTATAATCTTCAATAAAAAATCTTCAGTTTCCTGATATTGTTCTAATTGTTGATGCGCATCTATAATTTGTTTGATGTAATTGATATTTGAAGGCGACTTAGCATACAGTTTCTTATACTCGTACAATGCCTTTTCAAAATCTCCATTTTTGAAGTATTCCTTAGCGGAAGCATCATTTTGCGCAAAACCTATTGTGGCAATACATAAGAATAAAAAAGTTATCAATCTCATAGGGTAAAGATAACAAAATGTAGTTTTAAGCGTAGTGATACCAAAACTAAAAATGCCCGAAATAAAACATTCGGGCATAACCAACCAAAATTAATGTTCTATTAACTAGACTACCGTTATTAAAAACGACAGCACACTCGATTGGGGACAGCCTTGTGCGTGGAAAAATATTATTTTTTCACAACCGCTATCGTTTCGTTTTCAGGCTTTTCTAAACTAAAATCTGAAAACAAAACTTTACTTGCAAGAAAAATAAGAGTAAGAAGCAGAACTATGCGCTTTACATTCTTCATGGTTAAGTAGGTTAATTGATTTTGGTGATACTAAATTGGAAAATATCTTAAAAACAACCAACAAAACTTACATAAAATCGTCAAACAACATCAAAAAAATGCATTTCGTCGATTTTAAGTTAAATTTAGAAAGAAAAATCTATCAAATTTTATTAAAACCGGTATAAGACTGTAAAACCTCTGGAATGTCAATACCTTCTTCAGTTTGATAATTTTCTAAAATACTGGCCAAAATTCTTGGTAAGGCTAGAGAACTTCCATTTAAAGTATGTGCCAGTTCGTTTTTGCCATCAGCATTTTTAAATCTTAATTTTAAACGGTTGGCTTGAAAAGTTTCAAAGTTAGATACTGAAGACACTTCCAGCCATCTATCCTGTGCGGTAGAAAACACTTCAAAATCGTAAGTTAAAGCTGCGGCAAAAGACGTATCGCCAGCACATAAACGCAATATTCTATATGGTAATTTTAGTGCATCTAAAATAGTCTTGACATGGTTAACCATACCGTCTAAAGCGTCATAAGATTTACTTGGATGCTCAACTCTTATAATTTCAACTTTATCAAATTGATGCAGTCTATTTAAACCTCTTACATGCGCGCCATAGCTTCCGGCTTCACGACGAAAACATGGTGTGTAACCTGTTATTCCGACGGGTAAATCGGTTTCGCTTAAAACTATATCTCTAAAGATATTTGTTCCCGGCACCTCGGCAGTAGGTATCAAATACAAATTATCTTCTGTAACATGATACATTTGTCCTTCTTTGTCTGGCAATTGCCCAGTACCTATTCCAGAAGCCTCGTTGACCAAAAGAGGTAATTGATATTCCGTATAACCCGCTTCGGTATTTTTATCTAAAAAATAAGCGATTAAGGCACGTTGTAACCTTGCGCCTTTACCTTTATAAACAGGGAAACCAGCACCTGTAATTTTATTGCCAAGTTCAAAATCTATGATATCATATTTCTTGGCTAGTTCCCAATGTGGCAACGCTTCTTTATGTAATTTTGGAATGTCTCCTTTTCTGAAAACCTCCTCGTTGTCCGCTTCAGAAACTCCGTCAGGAACAGATTCGTGAGGCACATTCGGAATTTGAAACAACAAGTCTTTTAAGTTCTCAACAGTTTCGTTTAAGCTATCTGTAAGTGTTTTTGAAGTTTCTTTAAGCTCTCCAGTTTTTGCTTTTAAATTAATTGCTTCTGCGACTTTTCCCGATTTATATAACATGCCTATTTCCTTAGAAATTGAATTAGACTCTGCTAGTGTGCTGTCTAATTCCGCTTGCAAACGTTTTCTGTTTTCATCTAAAGCAATAACATTGTCAATCATTTTAGCAGCGTCAATATTTCGTTTTGCTAAACGGGCAACGACTACTGCTTTGTTTTCTTTTATAAATGGGACTTGTAGCATGATTCAAAAATTTAAGCGACAAATTTAAGGAATTAATGTACGATTCAATTCTTTTTTTGAAGGCAAAATCCAATCGCTGTGCTTTAAGGGTTGCCATGGCACGCTTGCGATATCTATATCTTGATTGATTAAACGTTTTAATGGTTTTCCGTTTACGCTCACTCTACAATCTACATAAACGCCCACATCTTTTCCTTTTGCTTCAAAATCTTTTTTCAAATGTTGGGAAAATTGCCAAATGACGTCGGGCTTTGTACTTGCGCCCCGTTGCTGTTTTCTAGTGAGATAATCATCTAAATTAATCGTGGTTTTTTCTCCTGAATTCTTATCCAAAACGCTGTAAGTTACTATTCCGTTTTTTGCTCTCAACATCATCCGCCACGATAAACGATGTCCTTCTTCTGTCCATAATACATCATCTTCAAAAAAATGATGGCGCAGCGGTAACGCAATTTGAACTATAAAATACATTGAAAACAAAATGACAAAACCATTCTTAAACTTCGGAAGTTTCACTTCAGCTTCATTATAAAACAATCTGTTTTTAAGAAAAATAGTTCTAATGGTTTTAGGCGGAAAGAAAAACAAATAAAATGCTAATGCCAAGTATGGAAAAATACCGATTTGGAATATTACGGAGTTAAATAAATGAAACCCAATGGACACGATAAAAGCCCATTTTCTGGTTGGTTTCCAAAGTAAAAATGGAATAATTAAACCATCAAAAAGAATACCGCCATAACTCAATATATTTTGCACCCATTTTTGTTGCAATACCTCTCCAACGAGGTAGTATTTCTTTTTTCCTAGCATTAAAACCTCTAACACGGTACCGTCTAACCAATCGGGATATAACTTTGCTACCGATGCATAAGTGTAAACAATGAAGAGTTGCAAAATAAATACCAACCGACACCAATTGGGCATTGCATTCGTTTTAATGGCAGGATTTTGTTTTGCATCTATAGAAACGTCTCTATGTGCTGGCATAAAAACCATAATTGCACTAATCAACACCAATAAATAATAATGATTGTTATATGAAGATTTCTGCATTAAATAAGTCCCTGTCCAGAGCAATGTGAAACCTATCATGCTCATTCTATATTTATAACCTACCATTATGAGCAACCCAAAAATGCTCATGACAAAATAGTAAACATACATGCCATTGCCTTCTAATGGTTGCAGCCATTCGAAACCTATAAAAGAAAACGTGAATTTTGGCTCTATCAGAGTGGTTTTTATCCAACCTGTAAGCATGGCTCCGAAAGATTCGAGAAAACAAAGTGCGCCAAAAAAGATTCTAAAAATTACTAATTGTGAATTATCAATATGTCTAAACAACCATTTATTTAGCATGATAATTTTTAATAAAATTTAGCGAAAAAGATTTGTCTTTTTCCAATTGGTATTTTAAATCTTCTATAGATTGAAACTTCTCTTCGTCTCGGATACGCTCTAAAATATCAATTTGAATTTTTTGGTTATATAAAGAAGCATCAAAGTTGAAGAAATGAACTTCTATAGATTCCTTCACCCCATTAACAGTTGGATTAAACCCTATATTCATCATGCCAAAAACTGTGTTCCCGTCAATAACCGATTTCACAATATAAGAACCATGTTTCGGAATGAGTTTATAACTTTCTTCTATACTGACATTTGCCGTTGGATAACCTAATTGCTTGCCAATACCTTTACCTTCTATAATGGTGCCTGTCAGCATAAAAGGATAGCCTAAATATTTATTGGCTTTAGTAATATCTCCATTTAGAAGTGCCTTTCTAATTTTAGTAGAGCTTACGGCAACATCGTTGATATCTTGTGCTGAAATTTCTTCAACTTCAAAACCAAATTCTTCTCCATACTTTATTAAATCATTAATATCCGCATTTCTATTTCTACCAAATCTATGATCGTAACCAATAATTATTTTTTTTGCATTCAGCCTATTTACCAAAACTTTAGTCACAAACTCTTCGGCGGAAAGCCTAGAAAAATCTATGGTAAACTTCTTTATCAATAGGTAATCCAACCCTAAACGTTCTAGAATCTGACTGCGTTCATCAATAGTATTTATCAACTTTATATCTGAATCTTTTTGTAAAACCATTCTTGGATGCGGAAAAAATGTAAGAATTACAGAATTTAAACGTTCTTTAGTTCCAAGCGTTATGAGACGGTTCACTATTTTTTGATGTCCGATATGAACGCCATCAAAAGTACCGATAGTGACAACCGAAGGCCCTTTAGATGTATAAGATTCGATGTTCATAGTTTTACCCATAAATACTTAAAATTGTTAATTTAATCGAAATAAGCTAGATTTGTTACCAAAAGCCCCTAGAATCGTTATGAAAGCAAAACTACATTATGTTTTTTCATTTACAATATTTTTGTTTGTATTTTCTCTTAACGGACAAAATTCTGCATGGAAACCTATAAAAAACACTACGGATTTAAAAGCTATTTCCGATTTAAATTTAGATACTTCCAAAACAGCATCGTTTAGTTTGAATGTGTCGTTATTCGAGCAGAAATTGAACTCTATATCAAGGTATTCAAAAAATAATAATTCTGGAATATTAAATATACCTGATGAAAATGGAGCGATGAAAGCGTTTAACGTTACCGAATCTTCCGTGTTTTCTCCAAAGCTTGCTGCAAAATTTCCAAACATAAAATCTTACAAAGGTTACGCCCTTGATGGATCTGGAGCTCAATTAACTATGAGCGTATCTCCCAATGGTGTGCAAACCATGATTTCCTATTTAGATAAACCCAACGTTTTTATGCAGCCCTTAAAAAAGGGTAGCGGTGAATATGTAGTGTATCAAAAAGCAGATAAAACGAAGGCAGATAAAGCCTTTAAATGTTCCACTTTGGAATCTTTAAAACATCAAGCTTCCAAAAACTCTAATATAACTTTGTTGGACGAAGGCGGCGCGAACAATAAAACGCTTCAAAAGTTTAGAATTGCCATATCGGTTACTGGAGAATATACCGCATATCATGGCGGAACTGTTGGCGGCGCACTAGCTGGAATAAATGCGACATTAGCTCGGGTAAATGCTATTTTTGAAGCAGATATGGCCATTACTTTTGAACTGATTGATGCCACCGAAATAATTTACACAGATGCAGATACCGACCCTTATTCTGATGCTGGCGAAGGTACCGACGAAAACAACTTCGACAACCTCAATGGATGGAGTTTGCAACTACAAAACACATTAACATCTACCATAGGAAATGCTGCTTACGATATAGGTCATTTATTTGGTGATGATGGCGGCGGCGGTTTTGCAGGTTGTATAGGTTGTGTATGTGAAAACGGCTCTAAAGGTAGGGGGTTTACTTCTCCACCAGACGCAAGACCCGAAGGTGATACTTTTGACCTTGACTATGTAATTCATGAAATTGGACATCAAATGGGGGCTAACCACACATGGGCATTTGATACTGAAGGTACTGGCGTAAACTCTGAACCTGGAAGCGGAACAACTGTTATGGCTTATGCTGGCTTGCAAGGAGAAGATAATGTAGCGACCAAAAGCGACCCTTATTTTCATTTTCATAGTATCAAACAAATTTTAGATAATATTGCCACAAAAAGTTGCCAAACAACTGAAGCCATCTCGAATAACCCTCCTAGTGCTAATGCTGGAAGCGATTTTATAATTCCGGCAGGAACACCATACATATTAAAAGGTATGGCTACAGATGCTGATGGTAGTGATGTGCTTACCTATTGTTGGGAACAAACAGATAACGGGAGGGTGGATAATACTAATTTTGGCCCCACTATAAGTAATGGCTCCATGAACAGATCGTTACCGCCCTCAACGTCTTCAGACAGGTATATCCCTAGGCTTAGTAGCGTTTTAAACGGTAAAATCACCCAAACCAATCCTGGATTGGGAAGCGATTGGGAGACGGCTTCTACCATAACCAGAACATTGAACTGGGCATTGACCGTTAGAGATAGAAGCCCCATGAGTAATAGCGTTGGGCAATCTAGTTATGATACTATGCAAGTAAACGTTAGAGGTGGTAATACATCAAATCCTGTTGGGCCATTTGCCGTGACTTCTCAAGCAACAAATGACATAAGTTGGTTGCAGAACTCTACTGAAACGATTACATGGGATGTTGCTGGAACGGATTCAAATGATATAAATACCTCGAATGTCAATATTTTATTATCAACCGATGCTGGTTTAACTTTCGATACTGTTTTGATAACTAATACACCAAACGATGGAGAAGAAGATATTTTGGTTCCAAATATAGCCGCACCTATGTGTAGAATAATGATTGTTCCTGTTGGCAATATTTATTACGCAGTAAATACTGTTGATTTTGCAATTGGCTATGAGGTTATAACAACCTGTGAGGAACAATACGCATCTAGCGAAAATTTAGGTTTATCGATTTTAGATGGCCAAACAATATCCAATAGTATTAATGTCCCTAACTCCGGCACCATCAGCAGTATAAGAGCCAATGTTGATGTTTCACATAGTTTTATTAGTGATTTAACAGTTACATTACAACACCCTAACGGAACGATTTCTTCTGTGCTTTGGTCTGAAAACTGCTTTCGCGATTCAGGTTACGAAAATCTTGATGTTACTTTTGATGATGACGCAGCAAGTGTTGATTGCAATTCGCCTACCACAGGAACATTTATACCTTTAGAACCTTTGAGTGCTTTTAAAGGATTAGATAATCAAGGCAACTGGACGATTTCAATTTTTGATGATTTTGAAGGCGATGAGGGCACGCTTAACGATTGGTCTTTAGAATTTTGCACGACTACTTTTAAGTTAATTGAAGATACATTTGTTGGTTTTAGTGTTTTTCCAAATCCGAATGACGGCGTATTTAATATCAAACTAAATACTAGTGCAGATGAACGTGACCTAAAACTTGAAGTTTTTGATATGAAAGGACGTTTTATCCATACCGAAACATTTAATGGCGCATCGAAAATTACCAAAAGTATTGATCTAAACCATTTACAGGGAGGTATGTACTTTTTGAATTTGTATGATACCAATAAAGTTTATACTCATAAAATAGTTGTGAAATAGGTGGGGGTATTCTGAAATTACTTCCCATTGAAAGCATTCATAGTAGTATTTACCCCTGCAAGCACAAAAGATTTAATGAGTTCGACAGAGGTGTCCAGGCGCTCTGGCAATGTTTTTTTTTCTTCATCTGTCCATTCGCCTAAAACATAATCTATTTGTCTTCCCTTGCCAAATGCATCACTTATACCAAACCTGAAACGGTTATATTTAGTAGTATTCAATTTGTCTTGAGTATCTTTTAACCCGTTATGTCCGCCATCACTACCTTTCATTTTTAAACGAATACTACCAAATGGAAGATTTAAATCATCGGTAATTACCAGGAGGTTTTCCATTGGAATTTTCTCCTTCGTCATCCAATATAAAATCGCTTTTCCGCTTAAATTCATAAAGGTACTTGGCTTTAAGAAAACGAATGTTCTTCCTTTTAATTTATAAGTAGCAATATCTCCAAGTTTCTGTGTTTCAAAAGAAAACCCTTCTTTTTCGGCAAAATGATCTAAGATTTTAAACCCGATATTATGACGTGTCTCTGCGTACTTTTCGCCAATATTACCTAAACCAACAATTAAAAACTTTTTCATAGGGTCTTGCTCAACTTTAGGTTTTTTAAATCTGAAAATATTCCATAAAAACCTGCACATAATAATATTACATTTTAAAATCTTTTCAAAAATAAAAAAAGCATTCTGAATAAACAGAATGCTCTTTATTATAATTATTTACTCAAAAAACTAAGAAACCGCTTTCAATTTTTTGAGTGTTGTTTTAGACAATTTATCTTCAGCATATACTTTAGTAACATTCAATTTTTTATCATTGCTACTTGGTAATTCGAACATGGCATCGGTTAAAATTTCTTCACATAGAGAACGCAAACCTCTTGCCCCTAATTTATATTCAATTGCTTTACCTACAATAAACTCAAGAGCGCCATCGGTAATAGTGAATTCGATATCGTCCATAGAAAACAGTTTTTTATACTGCTTAATAATGGCGTTTTTAGGTTCTGTAAGAATGGCTCTTAATGTTTTGGCATCTAGTGGATCCATGTACGTCAATACTGGAAGTCTTCCGATAATTTCTGGAATTAATCCAAAATCCTTTAAATCCTTCGGAATGATGTATTGCAGTAAATTTTGTTGATCTACAACATCATCAGACATAGATGCGGCATAACCTACTGCCTTCATGTTTAAACGCTTTGAAATCACACGCTCGATACCATCAAAAGCACCACCAGCGATAAATAATATATTTTCGGTGTTCACTTCAATGAATTTTTGATCAGGATGTTTTCTTCCTCCCTTTGGCGGTACATTTACTACGGTACCTTCCAAAAGTTTTAATAAAGCTTGTTGCACACCTTCTCCTGAAACATCACGGGTAATGGATGGATTATCACTTTTTCTGGCAATCTTATCAATTTCATCAATAAAGACGATACCTTTTTCGGCTTTTTCTAAATTATAATCTGCAGCTTGTAATAAACGTGTTAAAATGCTTTCTACATCTTCACCAACATATCCTGCTTCTGTTAAAACAGTAGCATCTACAATAGCAAGAGGAACATTCAACATTCTAGCAATGGTTTTTGCCATTAAGGTTTTACCTGTACCAGTTTGCCCAACCATAATGATATTACTTTTTTGAATCTCAATATCATCATTGGAAGGCACTTGCAATAAACGTTTATAATGATTATAAACCGCAACAGACATGACCTTTTTGGTCATTTCCTGCCCGATGATATATTCATCAAGAAAAGATTTAATTTGTTGTGGCTTTCTAAGCTTTAATTCTGCAGATAAATCGTTGCTATCGCTTTGCTTGGATTCCTCCAAAACAATACCGTGCGCTTGCTCAATACATCTATCGCAAATATGAGCGTCTAGACCCGCAATCAACAAGTTGGTTTCCGGTTTTTTCCTGCCACAAAACGAGCATTCTAATTCTTCTTTTGCCATTAATCATTATATTTTAGGGAAGTAGTTTTACTACTTACATTTTTGCTATTTGGACTTATAAAAGTACAAAAAAATTATTTGCGAGCTAAAATCTCGTCTATCATGCCGTATTCCTTGGCCTTATCAGACTTCATCCAGTAGTCTCTATCACTATCTTCATATACTTTGTCGTAGTCCTGACCCGAATGCTTACTAATTATTTTATAAAGCTCTTCTTTTAACGTCATGATTTCCTTTGCAGTAATTTCTATATCACTTGCCTGACCTTGTGCACCTCCCATTGGTTGGTGAATCATGACACGAGAATGTGTTAAACCACTACGTTTTCCTTTTGTGCCGGCACACAATAAAACCGCACCCATTGATGCTGCCATACCCGTACAAATTGTTGCTACGTCGGGCTTGATAAACTGCATGGTATCGTAAATACCTAAACCAGCGTAAACACTACCTCCTGGTGAATTGATATATATTTGAATGTCTTTATTAGCATCAGTACTTTCTAAAAACAACAATTGTGCTTGAATGATATTAGCCACCTGATCGTTGATTCCTGTGCCAAGAAAGATAATACGATCCATCATTAAACGAGAAAACACATCAAAAATAGCGATGTTCATCTGGCGTTCTTCAATAATGTTTGGTGTTAAGTTAGTTGGGTACATGCTACTAATAATTTTATTGTAGTATGTGCTACTGATGCCTTGATCTTTAATTGCGAATTTTTCAAATTCTTTACCGTAATCCATAGTAGGTTCTATATTTTTTTGATTATCACCCTGATTTACAATAAGGTGAATTAAATTTCATGTTTTAAATAAACTATTAGCGGACAAAAATGCGCTTAAATCATAGTGATTTAAGCGCATAAATATAATGAATTATTATTTGATTACTTATCGCCATACACTTCTTTAACAAACTTTTCGTAACTCATTTCCTTTACTTTTAAGTTTGCTTTTTCTTTGTATAAGGCGATTAATTTTTGGCTTATCAATTGTTCTGAGATTCTACGTGCTTCTTCTTGGTTTCCTAAAACACGAGCAGCTATTCCGTCAAGTTCTTCATCTGAAGGATTCATTTGACCAAACTGTGCCATTTGCCCTTTTATCATTTCCTTGGCATGATCTTTAATATCATCTATAGTCACTTGAATATCGTGACCTTCAATTAATTTTCCTTCAATTAATTGGTAACGCAGGCTTTTTTCAGACTTTTCGTATTCCTCTTTTGCTTGGGCTTCATCCATCTCTTGCTCGCCAGCGGTTTGCATCCACTTTGTTAAGAATTCAGCAGGTAAATCAAATTTTGTGTTCTCAACTAAATGCTCTGTAACATCATTCAATAATTTTTGATCAGACTGTTGTTTGAACTGCTTTTCAGCATCTTCTTTAATCTTATCCCTTAATTCTGAAACTGAAGTCACTTCACCTTTACCAAATAATTTATCAAACAATTCTTGATCTAAATCGGCCAATTCGCGCTTATTGATTTCTGTAATTGTAAAAGACACTTCAATATCTAAACCGTGAGCTCTATCGTGCTCCACTTTTAAAGCATGCATTAACTCGTGGTCATCTTCATAAAGCCCTTTTGTACTTAATGCGATAACATCACCAACCTTAGCTCCAACAAATTGTTTTGCAGTTGCTTTACCTTTAAACTTGTCTAAAGTTAAAGTTACGGTATTATCAATTTCCTCTTCTTCATTTGTATAAGTTCCAGTAATCTCGCTGTCTTTTTCAACAGTATTTTGAGACACTAGCTTTCCATATTGCTTTTGGATGCGCTCTATTTGCTCATCAATCATTTTCTTATCGGCAACGATATTATAATGCGTAATTGATTTTTTGCTTTTAAGGTTCACTTCAAATTCTGGAGCTAATCCTAATTCAAATTCAAAGGTAAAACCATCAGAATCCCAATCTATTTCATCTTGGGTTTTTGGTAGTGGCTGTCCTAAGACATCCAATTTCTCTTCTGTTAAATATTTATTTAACGCATCTTGTAACAACTTGTTAACCTCATCAACCAAAACAGCTTTGCCGTATTGTTTTTTAACCATTCCCATTGGTACATGTCCTTTTCTAAATCCCGGGATATTTGCTGTTTTACGGTAATCTGATAAGATTTTTTCTACTGTATCGCTGTAATCTTCTTTAGCGATATCTACCTTTACTACCGCATTTAATGCATCTACGTTTTCTCTTGTAATATTCATTTTGAATGATATAAGCCTTTAGTAAGGCGTTTAACAATAGGTTTTGTAACCTTATATACTAGATTCCCGTTTTTATGGGAATGACAATTTCAATTGTAACTTCGAAAAAATTTGAAGCATTATTCAATATTAAAATTGGGATGCAAAATTAGTATATTTTTACATCCCAGCAAAGTTTTTAATTAGTTGATTTACAATACCTGTTCAACTTAAAAAATGGCATACAACAAACTAGCCAGGAGTGAAGCCATAAAGCATTAAAATTCCAAAAAGCAGATACTAAACTCCAAAAAAAAGAAAAACGAGTATTTACTAGATATTATCTTCTTTAAGTAAAGATTGTAAAAGTGATTGCAGTACAGATAATAGGATGCTAAATAAGATCGCCCACCAAATATTAGCTACGGAAAACCCATTGATAAATTCATCGGCTAGAAGAATCATTAATCCGTTAATTACTAAAAGAAACAAGCCTAAAGTAAGTATGGTCACTGGTAAGGTGAAAATGACCAAAAGAGGTTTTACCAAAAGATTTAAAACCGCAAGCACTAAAGCAACGATAATTGCGGTTAAATAACTATCGACTTGCACACCACTTAAAAGATGGGCCAATGCAAATACGGCGATGGCGTTTAATAAAAGTCTGATTATTAGATTCATGATTATTTTATTTTAAAAGTACGAACTAATTTATTGTACAAAACCCAACACCGCCTCAAAAAAATCCTTAGGGTTTTCGGCATGCAACCAATGGCCTGCATTAGCTATCGTTACAATTTGAGCGTTTGGAAAATGGTTTTTAATAATGCTTTCATCGCCAACACCAATATATTCTGAGCGGTCTCCTCTTAAAAACAAAGTGTCTTTTTCAAACCTTGCGTAGCTTGGTAAGGATTCTCCAACTTCGGCAACTTCATTCTTTAAAACCTCTAAGTTGATGCGTAATCCTAATTGTCCTTTTTCAACCCAATAGAGATTTTTTAATAAAAACATTCGGGTACCAGCGTCTGACACATAGTTGCTTAACACTTTATCTGCTTCTCCTCTACTTTTTATCTCATTGAAATCTAAAGCACTCAATCCTTCCAAAATCGCATCATGATGTACAGGATAGAAACGAGGCGAAATATCGGCTACTAATAATTTTGAAACTAGTTCAGGATATTCCGTAGCAAACAACATCGCTGTTTTTCCGCCCATGGAATGCCCTAAAAGCACCATATCATTTAAATCATGTGCTTCGCAATAGTTTTTTAAATCTGCTACAAGCACTTCATAACTAAATTCTTCTGCATGAAAACTTTGCCCATGGTTTCGTTGATCGACCAGATGCACTTCAAAACCGAGTTCCGACAAATTTTTGCCATGGGTTTTCCAATTATCGCTCATACCTAAAAAACCATGTAGGATTACGAATGGTTTTCCTTCTCCTATAATGTTTGAATGTAATATCATTTTCCTCCCTTAATCCCTCCGAAGGAGGGAAACTGTTATGTGATTACCCTTCTTTGTTTAACGAGTAACAATTGTTGATTAACGATTTTTGAACACCGCGACTGTAAACTGCCAACTTATTAAAGCTTACGCAAATACATCTGTATCACGTTTTCTACACCTAAATATAAACTTTCAGCTATTAAAGCATGTCCGATTGATACCTCTAATAAATTTGGAATATTTTCCTTGAAAAATTGAATATTATCCAACGATAAATCATGACCTGCATTAATGCCCAAATCTAATTTATTGGCTAAAATAGCACTTTCGGTATATGGTTTTATTCCGTTTTTATTTCCTAAACCGTATTGATGTGCAAAACCTTCAGTATATAATTCAATCCTATCTGTTCCCGTGGCTTTTGCACCTTCTATTTGCTCTAAAACTGGATCCACAAAAATTGAAGTCCGAATGCCGTTATTTTGAAATTCCTTAATCACATCAATTAAAAAGTCTTTATGAGTAATTGTATCCCAACCTGCATTACTTGTAATGGCGTCTTCCGCATCTGGAACAAGCGTTACTTGAGTTGGTTTTACACTCAATACCAAATCAATAAAAGAGTGTATTGGATTGCCTTCAATGTTATATTCGGTATAAACCTCAGGTTTTAAATCTCGCGCATCTTGGTAACGAATATGACGCTCATCTGGTCTTGGATGAATGGTAACACCCTCTGCTCCAAAACGCTGTACATCTTTTGCAAATTGCACTACATTAGGCACATCGCCTCCTCTTGAATTCCTTAAAGTTGCAATCTTGTTAATATTTACGCTTAACTTTGTCATCAATTCTATTTTAAAGCACAAAAATACAAAGTAGAACAGCCCTAAGTACTATTTTTTTGATTAATTTGCAGTATAACATCATATTCCATATGAAACTTTCAGAATTCATTATAAACGATATAAAACCGCTAAGTACCAAAAGCAAAATAAGCGAATTGCAACAGCTTTTTAATCAGCTTACCTATTCCCATATTCCAGTTATGGACGAAAACGGTGTGTTTTTGGGCACTTTTTTTGAAATGGATGTACATTGTTTTGAAAGCGAGAAATACCTGAGCGATTATTTACACACCATTGAAGATTTCTTCGTAAAAGAAAACACTATGTGGCTTGATGTTTTAGAAGCCTTTGCTCAAAATTCCGCGAATATTATGCCTATTTTAAATGAACAAAATAATTATATAGGTTACTATGAACTCAATGACGTTATAGGATTATTTAACGAATCGCCATTTTTCTACGAAGCAGGAGGTGTTTTAGTGATTGAAAAAGGCATTAATGATTATTCGTTTAGCGAAATTAGCCAAATAGTTGAGTCCAATAACGGAAAAATTTTAGGGGCTTTTGTTTCAAAAATGAAAAACGATATTGTACAAGTTACTTTAAAAATTGGCAATACCGGTTTAAACGATATTATTCAAACCTTCAGACGGTACAGTTATAATATTGCTTCTGGTCACGAAGAAGATAGTTTTAAGCAAAGTTTAAAAGACCGGTCGGATTATTTGAATAAATACCTAAATATTTAAACTCATTGTGAGCATTTAGTAATTAAAAATTATACCAATGAAGATTGCCGTTTTTGGACGTTTCAACAATAAATACACATTGACTTCGGTTGACACATTACTCAATTATGTAGCTAAAAAAGATATTGCAGTTTATATTGAAGCAGAATTTTCTGAACTTATAAAATCTGTATCCACAAAAAGAACGTTTTACGATACGTTTGAAACCTTTGAAAACTTAGATGAATCTTATGATTTGTTAATTAGTATTGGTGGCGATGGCACTATTTTAAGAGCCATTATGCTAGTTATGAAACTTGACATTCCCATTGTTGGCATCAATACTGGACGACTGGGTTTTTTAGCCACCATTCAAGTCGAGGACATAGAAAAAGCAATCCAGAATATTATTGACGGACGATATAAGATTTCTGAACGCAGCTTGTTAGCTATAGAAACCTCGCCTGAAAATGAAGATATTTTAGATTTAAATTTTGCCATGAACGAAGTAGCGGTAAGCAGAAAAAACACCACTTCTATGATTACTGTGGAAACACTTTTAGACGGCGAGTATTTAACTTCTTATTGGAGCGATGGCCTGATAGTTTCAACGCCAACAGGCTCTACCGGATATTCGTTAAGTTGTGGCGGCCCCGTAATTACACCTGGCGCAAATAGTTTTGTTTTAACGCCAATAGCGCCTCATAATCTTAGTGCACGCCCTTTGGTAATTCCAGATTCTACCAAAATACAACTAAAGGTGCGTGGACGGGAAGAACAACACTTGTTATCTTTAGATTCAAGAATTGCCACTCTGGATAATGATACGATTATCACTATTAAAAAAGCGGACTTCAAAATTAAAATGATTGATTTACTGGATGAAAGCTTTTTAAAAACACTTCGGAAGAAAATGCTTTGGGGGGAAGACAACCGGAACTAAACACCCCTTTCACTTATCAATTCTAAACAATAATTCACTATAAATTCAGTTTTACACACATACTATTCAATACAAATTGCAATAGGCACATCTTATTTATTATATTTGCAAACTTTAAATGGCTATGCGGTACGTTACCCTATTAATTATTAGCATGTTAACAGTGCAATTAAGTTTCTCTCAAATCAATGAAATTGGTGTTTTTGTGGGAGGGAGCAACTTTATTGGCGATGTTGGCGCAACCGATTATATCTCACCCAACCAAGCAGCATTTGGAGGAATTTATAAATGGAACAGGAGCGCGAGACATTCTTATAGAGTGTCCGTGATTTTTAGCGAATTAGAAGGTATCGATGCAAATTCAGACGATCCTAGACGCCAACAACGCGGTTATAGTTTCAACACTAATATTTTTGAAGTTTCGGCAGGTATGGAATTTACGTTCCTAAACTATAATTTACACAACAGAAAACCCGTAGCAACTCCTTATTTATATACTGGAATTAGCCTTGCAAGTCACGATAACAATTATTTTAATAATGGGGTTTTAACTTCAGAAAACACCAAAAGTTGGGCATATGGCATACCGATGGCTCTAGGTTTTAAAATGCGCTTTATAGAGAATTTTATTCTAGGGATCGAAGTTGGCGCACGCTACACACTTTCAGATGAAATTGATGGTAGTATCCCTGATTCCGAATTTAGAGACACCTTCCAATTTGGGAATATAAATAATAATGATTGGTATGTGTTTTCAGGAATTACCTTAACTTACACATTTGGCGAGAACCCTTGTTATTGCGTTAACTAATGGATTTAAAAGACAACATACTACTTGAAGCGCTACCAAAACACATTGCCATTATTATGGATGGTAATGGTAGATGGGCAAAACAAAAGGGGTTGCTCAGAGCTTTTGGACATGAAAGTGGCACCAAATCGGTAAGACAGGTTGTAGAAGCCTCTACGGAATTAGGGGTACCCAACCTAACACTTTATGCATTTTCAACCGAAAACTGGAACCGCCCTAAACTAGAGGTAAAAACATTAATGAAGTTATTGATTTCTTCATTAAAGAAAGAAATAAAAACACTCCAGGACAATAACATAAAATTAACAGCCATTGGCAATTTAAGTTTACTGCCATCCAAAGTAAACAAAGAGCTTAAGGAAGTTATGGAGTGTACAAAAGACAACAGTAGAATGACTTTAACCTTGGCGCTAAGTTATGGTTCTCGAGAAGAACTGTTAAACGCCGTTAAAGAAATTAGTAATAAAGTTAAAAATAACATAATTTCGCCCGAAATTATTGATGAATCAATTATAAATAAGCATCTTTACACGCAAAATTTACCAGACGTGGACTTGCTTATTAGAACAAGCGGCGAACAACGTATTAGTAATTTTTTGCTTTGGCAAATAGCGTATGCCGAACTGTATTTTACGGATACACTTTGGCCAGATTTCACAAAACAAGATTTGTATAAAGCTATTATAGAGTATCAAAAAAGAGAAAGACGATTTGGGAAAACAAGTGAACAACTTAGCTAATACATTTTTATTGAAAACTTACCTAAAACAATGTATTGCAGTATTAGTTATTGCGTTTAGCTTTGCGCTTCATGGGCAAGATCTACAGTACGATAACGGTAAAAAATATACCCTAGGAGGTGTTTCTGTTTCTGGTAATACAACTTTTAACGAGCAAACTATTGTTGCATATTCCGGTCTAAGAAAGGGAAATGAAATTACCATTCCTGGTGAAGACATTGCAAATGCCATAAAAAAACTTTGGAACTCTAAACTCTTTAGTGATATTGAAGTCTTCCTTACAAATATTGAAGGAAATACTGCTTTTTTGGAAATTCACTTGTCAGATTTACCCCAGTTAATTGATGTCAAGGTTACGGGTGTAAAAAAAGGTAAAATTGAAGGTATTATAAAAGACAACAAGCTTAAAAAAGGCACAAAAGTTACCGAAAACCTTATTACTACTACTAAAAACTTTTTGGTTAAAAAATATAAAAAAGACGGATTTTACAATGCTAAGGTCCATATCAACACCGTAGAAGTAAAAGATTCCATTGAGAAGGCTAGAGTAAATATGGTGGTTGCCATAGATAAAGGTGAAAAAGTAAAAATCAAGGATATTACTTTTGATGGGAATACTGCCCTAAAAGATAAGGTGCTTAGAAAAGCAATGAAGAGCACGAAAAAAATCAATAGATTACGAATTTTAAAACGTTCTAAATTTATAGATTCTGCATATCAAGCAGATTTGTCTAGTGTTGTTGACAAATATGCAGAAAACGGTTATCGCGATGCGCGCATTATTTCTGACAGTATTAGCGTTGAGGGCGATAAAACCATTTCAATTCATCTTAAATTAGAAGAAGGCGAGCTTTATAAATTTGGGGACATCAAATTTATAGGCAATACGGTTTATACAGACCAGCAATTAAACAGGTATCTTAGAATTAAGAAAGGAGAAACCTATAATGGTGTGCTCCTAGAAAAGCGAATTCAAGATAACACAAAACCAGATGGTGATGATATTGCGAATTTATACCAAAACAATGGCTATTTATTTTCATCTATAAACCCAGTTGAAGTAAGCGCAGATAATAACGTAATTGATATGGAAATACGAATTTCCGAAGGAAAACCAGCCTATTTCAATGATGTATCTGTTACTGGAAATGATAAAACAAACGACCACGTTATATACAGGGAATTAAGAACGCGTCCAGGGCAATTATATAGTAAAGCCAATGTGGTACGCACGGTTCGTGAATTAGGGCAATTGGGCTTTTTTGATGCCCAGGAAATTTCGCCTAACTTCAACAATCCAAATCCTAATGAGGGCACTATTGATATGGAATATTCGGTTAAAGAAACTGGATCTAGCCAAATAGAACTTCAAGGTGGTTATGGTGGCGGTGGTTTTATTGGAACGCTAGGTTTATCTTTCAACAATTTTTCTATTAAAGACCTTTTTAATAAAGATGCTTATAAGCCAATCCCGATGGGTGATGGTCAAAAATTGGCATTGCGTTTACAAGCAAGTCGTTTTTTCCAAACCTATAGCTTTTCTTTTTCTGAGCCTTGGTTAGGTGGTAAACGTCCAGTACAGTTTTCAGCATCACTTTCCCATACCAAACAGTTTTTGTTTAACCCTTTAACAAGGGGCGCAGATAAAAGCAAAAGTTTTAATATTACAGGTATAACTTTAGGGTTGGCAAAACGGTTGAGTGTCCCGGATGATTATTTTACGTTATCTCAAGCATTGAGTTATCAGGTTTACGATTTAAATAATTACAATACAGGTCTTTTTACCTTTGGTAATGGTAGCGCTAAAAACTTATCTTATACCGTAGGTTTAAGTAGAAACAATACAAGAGTAGATCCCATATATCCAACAGGAGGTTCAAATTTCTCCGTTACCGCAAAACTATCTATTCCTTATTCTCTATTTGATGGTGTAGATTATTCAGCTTTAAAACAAGAACGAACCGATAGTCAAACTATTATTAACGACACTTCTAATTCTGAAGCGGATAGAATAGCTGCTAGTGAAAGAATAGGTCAAATAGACCAAGAGCGTTTTAAATGGTTAGAATTCTACAAAGTAAACTTTAAAGCAGATTGGTACACCGAGTTAACAAAGGATTTGGTATTAAGACCAAGTGTTGAATTTGGCTTTCTAGGAGCTTATAACAATGATAGAGGTGTGATTCCTTTTGAACGTTTTTTCCTTGGAGGAGATGGTTTAGGTAATTTTTCTTTAGACGGCAGACAAGTGGTGCAATTGAGAGGATACCCTAATCAATCCCTATCAAGCCAAGATGGTAGTAGTGTTTACAATAAGTTTTCATTAGAGTTACGTTATCCTGTTACTTTAAAAGCTTCAGCTAAAATTTATGCTTTAGGTTTTATGGAAGGAGGGGCTTCATATAACAGTTTTAGAGATTTTGATCCATTTACCATTAAACGTTCTGCAGGTTTAGGTGTGCGTATTTTTATGCCAGCATTTGGTTTATTAGGTATAGATTTTGGACATGGTTTCGACTCGATAGACGGTACTGGTGTTAAGAATGGCTGGGAAACTCACTTTATAATTGGTCAACAATTTTAAGCGATAAATTAGTTTTGGCACGATATTTTCTAATAACACTTTGATGATTTGAATGAGAATTAAAATTTTTAAGATTAAATTTCGTTAATTTTGAAGATACAATTCGAAAGAGAGACAGAAAACATGAAATCATCTGTCGTTTTTGGAAATTATAAATTATAAAAATAGAAACACAGATGAAAAACAAAGTTCTTTTTTTATTGACCTTAGTAGTTATGCTGAGTATTTCGGTGCATGCGCAACGTGGTGTGCGAATAGCATATATTGATACAGAATATATTTTAGAAAATGTTCCCGAATATCAAGAAGCCATGGGGCAGTTGGATGACAAAACCCAAAAATGGAAAAATGAAATCCAAGGTAAAATTTCTGAGATTGCTCAAAAACGTAAAGATTTAAGCAATGAAAAAGTACTTTTAACTAAAGAGCTCATAGACGAACGCGAAGAAGATATTGCTTTTGAGGAAAAAGAAATACTCGATTATCAGCAAAAGCGTTTTGGACCAAATGGCGATTTAATGATCCAACAAAAACAGTTGATGCAGCCTATTCAAGATCAAATTTTTGCAGCAGTTCAAGATATGGCGGCAAGTAGAAAGTATGATTTTATTTTTGATAAATCCGCTGATGTTGTGATGCTATACTCTGCAAAACGATTCGATATAAGCGAGCAAGTTTTAAGAGCCATCACACGGTCTTCAAAAAGAAGGCAAGCAAAGTCTAAAGCAGAAAAGAAAGCAGCGGAAAATGAAGAAGCGGTTCCAGAGATTAATTATGAATTGGAGGAACGCGAAAAAGCACTGGAAGAAAAAAAACAAGCGCGCGAAAGTGCAGTTGAAAAACGCAGACAAGAAATATTAGCAGCTCGTGAAGCCAAGAAAGCAGAAGCAAATGCAAAGCGCCAAAAGATTTTAGAAGATCGTGAAAAGGCAAAACAAGCAAAACTAGATGCTCGAAATAAAACAATAGCCACTCAAGATGATGTTGAAGAAAAAAATGAAGAAACAGCAAAAGAAGAAACAACAACTAGCGCTCCTGCAACCGAAACAAAAACGAGAGCTCAATTAATTGAAGAAAACAGACAAAAAAAATTAAGGGATAGAGCTGCACGTAAAAAGGAATTAGAAGCGAGAAAACAAAAAATATTGGAAGACAGACAAAAAGCTAAGGATAGCTTGAGAAATAATTAAATTAAAAACTATAACACATTAATACTATTTTAAAAATGAAACATTTAAAAACAATTTTATTAGCAACTGCTTTAAGTATAGGAACCATCAGTTTTTCTGGTGCTCAAAGTAAGATTGCACATATAAACACACAAGAATTGATTCAAGCAATGCCTGCTATGGAACAAGCTAAAGCGCAATTGGAGACACTTTCTAAAACATACCAAACTGAATTACAAGCTTTGGGTGCCGAGTTCCAAAAGAAAGTGCAACTTTATGATTCTGAAGCAGCTACAAAAACTAAGGAAGAAAACACAAACCGTGCTAAAGAGGTGCAGACTATGGAGCAAAGTATCCGTGAGTACCAACAAAAAGCGCAACAAGATTTACAGAAAAAAGAGTTCGATTTATTAAAGCCTATTACTGACGACGCAAAAGCAGCCATCTTAAAAGTAGCTAGAGCGCAAGGTTTTGATTACGTATTGGATTCTTCTCAAGGCGTTACCATCATGGCAGATGGCAAAAACTTATTGGATGACGTAAAAAAATCTTTAGGAATATAATTAAAAGTATAAATTCCATTCCACCTTTCCCTTGCGGAGGTAGGAATTGCCAAAAAGCAATTCCGGATGGGAAAAAAACAACTTACTTAAAGCTGCTTTTAACGAAGCAGCTTTTTTTATGTAGTAAACTTTCATTACACTTAATCGTAATGAAATAGTTGAACTTATACTGATGAAAATCAGGATCTCTTTGTATATCTTAGCAAGGTCTAAGTTTTTTTAATAAATGAGTAACAATCCTATTGGTATTTTTGATTCTGGCGTTGGAGGCACTTCTATTTGGAAAGAGATCCATCAGCTCTTACCCAATGAAAATACTATTTACCTAGCCGATAGTTTAAACGCCCCTTATGGATCAAAAGGGTCTGAAGTAATTACTGAGTTAAGCATTAAAAACACAGAATTACTGTTAAGTAAAAACTGTAAACTTATTGTTGTAGCCTGCAATACAGCCACTACTAATGCCATTGATTACCTAAGGAAGAACTTCGACGTTCCTTTTATTGGAATTGAACCTGCTATAAAACCTGCTGCATTAAATACGAAGACGAATGCTGTTGGTATTTTAGCCACTAAGGGCACTTTGACAAGTGCTTTATTTTCTAAAACTTCTGGAATGTTTGCGAGCCATATTAAGGTTGTAGAGCAAGTCGGCGAAGGGATCGTTGAACTTATTGAAAGTGGAAAATTACATTCGGATGAAATGAAAGGGCTTTTATCGGAGTATTTAAAACCCATGATTTCTGCGAATATAGATTACTTGGTTTTAGGCTGTACACATTACCCTTATTTAATTCCGATGTTAATAGAATTATTGCCTAATCATGTTAAAATCATAGATTCTGGAGAAGCGGTTGCTAGACAAACAAAAGCTATTTTAGAACAACATAATGTCTTGAATACATCGATTTCAAAAGTGAAAAATGAATTTTTTACCAATGGGAATGTGGATGTTATGGCAACACTTTTAGGTTCTAAATTTGATGTTGAATATCTGGAGTTTTAATTGAACCAATATCGCTTATGAAATATAAAGAAATAAGTTTTTTATACTTGTTAATAACGATTCTGATATTAGGATGTGGAAACTCTGAAAAAAAAGAGACAAAAAAAGCTATTAGTTCAGATTACTACGAACTAGTTAATGATTGGCCTAAATTACCAAACAGTTTCACTCTAGGCAGTCCTACAGGATTGGGACTCGATACTAACGGGAATATTATTGTCTTTCATCGTTCTGGAAGAGCATGGGATTCTATGCCTATTTCTCACCTACCCTTGATTACAAAGAATACAATATCAACAATAGATGCTAAAACTGGAAAAATCATAAAATCTTGGGGAAAGAATTTATTCATAATGCCTCACGGACTTGAAGTTGATAATCAGAATAATATTTGGGTTACCGATTGTGGACTTCATCAAGTTTTTAAATTTGACTCAAATGGAAATTTACTGATGACTTTAGGCGAAGCAAAAGTTTCTGGAAATGATGCTGAACATTTTAATTTACCTACAGATATTGCTGTTGCAAAAGATGGTTCGTTTTATATAAGTGATGGTTATGAAAATAGCAGAATAGTAAAATTTTCAAAGGAAGGGAAATATTTATTTGAATGGGGCAAGTTTGGAAATGAAAAAGGAGAGTTTAATATTCCACACGGAATTGATTTAGATAATGAGGCCAATGTTTATGTGGCTGACCGAGAAAACAATAGAATTCAAAAATTTGATGCCAAAGGAAATTTTATTGCTCTTTGGCAGAATAAAATAACTGAACAATTATATTCTGTCACTATTGATAATAAGAACAACCATCTGTTTGGAATAGATTATATGACAGTTAATGATTCTATTGTAAAAGGTTCTGATATTTTTCGCTTTGATTTGAACTTAAATCAACAATTACAATTTGGAAGAACTGGATTTTATGATGGCCCAATTTCGAGATATCACGACATTTTAATTGATAATGAAAGAAGTATTTATGTTGGAGATATTTTAGGCAACAAGGTTCAAAAATTCAAATTAAAGAAAGGCGAATAAAATAAAACTTACGCACAACATACGGATACTAAACTAACCGCAAACTGGAGACTGCTCATCCAGACATACCCGCGTTAGGGATTGTAGCGGCATCCTTTTTTATGAAAACAGAAAAACAGTTATCTTGACTACTTGTATTTAACAGATAGCCACGTCCTTCGTCCTACATTGACGCTTAAAAAAGACCTGCCCTTGTGGTAACGCCCAACTATTAGAAACTCTTGATAAGATTCTGAAAACAAGTTCAGAATGACAAGTCACTCCTTAAACCAACTAGAATATTTGATATAATTATCGGCAATGCGATTAATTTCCCCTGAAATTAACTCTTCACTTACATCTTTTACCTTTTTAGCGGGTACGCCTGCAAAAATACTTCCTGCCTTTACTATCGTATTTTTTGTAACCACGGCACCCGCGGCAATGATACTGTTACTTTCTATAATGCAACCATCCATAATGATACTGCCCATACCCACCAAAACATTATCGTGAATAGTGCAGCCATGAACCAATGCATTATGCCCAATTGAGACATTATTACCTATGGTTGTTGGCGCAGTTTTGTATGTGGCATGTATAACGGCACCATCCTGAACGTTTACTTTGTTACCCATTTTTATAAAGTTTACATCACCACGAACTACGGCACTAAACCAAACACTACATTGATTTCCCATGGTGACCTCTCCAACTATCGTGGCGTTTTCGGCAATGAAACAATCTTCTGGGATGATGGGGGTTTTTCCTCTTACTGGTATTATTACTGGCATATTTTATTCCTTTTTTCATTCCCTTGAAGAAGGGAATCTCATTGTATAAATTTAGTTAATTTAAAAAGATTCCCGCCTTCGCGGGAATGACAAAAAAATCACTTGAAATAAGACAACAACCCAGATTTCTTTGAAGCCGAAACTACAACCTCTTTTCCATTACTCAAAACAACACTTCCTCCTTTACCTTTTTGGTATTTTACCACTTCATTTACGTTTACAAGATAAGATTTATGCACACGTGCAAAACTTGAATCTCTTAAAGCTTCTTCAAAATACTTTAAAGTTTTACTTACTATTTTCCGTTTGTTATTGTTGAGATAGATTTCGGTGTAATTGTCATCGGCTTTACAATATAAAATATCGGCGGTGTTCAACACCTCGAACCCGCTTTGTTGTGGGATGGTAATTTTACCATTTATTGTCGCTATTTTAGGTACTAGTACCTCATCTTGTAATGCATTTTCCTTGGTTTTTATTTCGGTTACGTAATCTACTGCTTTTATCAATTCATCTATAGAAATTGGTTTCATCAAATAGTAAGAAGCATGTGCATTTAATGCTTCTATGGCATAATGATTATAAGCAGTTACAAAAATAGTTTCAAAATCTACATCGCCTACTTTTTCCAATAAATCGAAGGCATTTCCATACGGCATTTCCACATCTAAAAACACGAGATCTAAATCGTTATTTCGTATTAACACCAAAGCTTCGTCAACATTTGCAGCTTCTCCTATAACATTAACATTTGGACAATATTTTTGCAAGTAATTTTTTAAAATCTGTCTGCTGGTTTCTTCGTCTTCTACTATTATTGCTGTTAGCTTCATCACAGTATCATTAATTATTTTTTATTTTTATTTTCACAAGAGTAAGAATCCCCTCCCATGGCGGCTAGGGAAGCTTTTTTTAATCCTTCTTCAACGTTACTACTACTTTTGTCCCTCTATCTTCTTCATCTTGAAAATCATCCACAAACACATCAACCTTATCTTTGTACATATTGTTTAAAATAGACACACGCTTTTTAATATTACCCATCCCTTTTGAGTTTTGTTTTTGTTGGTGTTCTGTTTTTAAGGCTTTTGATTTTTTTCGTCCTATGCCATTATCGCTAATCGTAATTCTTATTTCATGGTCGCGTTCTTGAACTATATCAATGCTTAATTGCCCTTTTTCTTTTTTGTAACGTAACCCATGCCATACTGCATTTTCAATATAAGGTTGTAATAGCATTGGCGGAATTACAAAGTCGTCAATATTAATTTTTTCATCTACATTTATGGTGTAGTCGAATTTATCTTGAAATCTGAAATGCTCTAATTGGGTGTATAATTGGAGTAATTCTATTTCTTTTTCCAACGGAATAAAATCTTCTTCGCTATTTTCTAAAACCGCACGCATGAGTTTAGAGAAATCTGTTAAATACTTATTTGCGGCACGTTCATCACTGGAAGCAATAAAACTATTTACTGAGTTTAATGCATTGAATATAAAATGCGGATTCATTTGACTGCGCAGCGATTTTAAAGCCAATAAATTATTCGCCAACCGTTGTTGCTTGATGTATTTAAACATTAAAAATGCGGTAAGCAATAAAAGAAAAACACCACCAATTAAAGAATATATAATTATTTTTTGACGTTTGGATTGCTCAATAGTCAATAAATAATTGCTTTCCGAGAGCTCTCTATCACTCTCCAAACTTGTAATCCTATTTTGTTTTGCGACTAAATCTTTACTAAACCGAGTGGCTTGGGAGATTTCTTGTTCTTTTTTTCTGTACAATTTATCTACAACATCAACATAATCCTGATATGCAGAAAGTGCTTTATTAAAATCCCCCGTTGTTTCATAAACCTCAGATAGTCTTCTGGTGGCATCCTTCTTCACTATTAAATCTTCTCTGGTATCGGCTTCCTCAATACTTTTTTCTAAATATGTAATCGCATTTCCATAGTCGTTTTGTTGTGCATATGCCTTCCCAATTTTATAATTTTGTCGCTGCGAAGTCAATGCGCTTTCATTGTCTAAAATAGAATCATTTTCAATATCACTAATATCTTCTAGGGCTTGTTTACGCAATTCAATTTCTTTGGAATATAGATTGTTACTATTTTTAAAGTCGGCAACTTTGTCCTTTTCTTCTAATGCGCGCCTTTTATTCTGGGTATTGGCAAGTTTTAAAGATTTATCAAAATATTCTTCAGCTTCAGCTAATTCCCCTTTGCTACTTAAAGCTTGAGCTATTTTAGAATTTAAATCGGTTATTTTAGGTGTAATCAAGTGCTTTTGCGCTGTTTTTAAACCTTCTTGATACGCTTTAACAGCAGCATCATATTGATTGATGATTTGATACACATCCCCCAAACCTTCATAAAGCATTACCATTTGATAATTTGAAAGTTCTCGTCTATTCATCCCATGATATTCCTGGATACTTTCCTGGTAATTTTTGTTTTGCTTGTAGGCTTGCGCTAATTTTAATTTGACTTCGTTTGTGCTCGCATTGGTTAAGCTGTTCCTATAATTTGAAACCGCCAAATCTGGTTGTTTCCAATGCCTATAAATGTCACCCAAAACCTCATAGGCTTCTGCATTTTCCTTTTTGGAATTGCTTAACTCTAAAGCTTCGGCTATAAATTGAATGCTCTTTTTTGCATCCTTTTTAAGATAGGTCTCAGCGGAATCGATAAACCAATTAAATTGGGGTTCTTTGGCTTTTTTTGAACGCTTACTGATAAATTTTTCCTGCTCGCTAGGTTCAACTTCTACAGTAATTCGTTCATTACTTTTAATGATATAATAAACCGTTTCAAAATCTTTGTGCCTAATGGTTAATTCATCGCCCTTTCTAGCTTGAATTCTAAATTCGCCGAACATATCTGTAGTTGTGTAAGAGCCACCATTGACTTCAACATTAACATTAGAAATTGGGTCTCGGGTATCTTGTTCAATAACTGAGCCTCTTACCGTAAACTTTGGTCCTTCTTTAGAACTTTTATAATCCTGCGCTTGCAGCACAAAGCCACTAAACATAAGACATATAAACAATATGTATTCAAAATATAATTTCATTTACTTTTTTATAACAGCTAAACTTACGCACTTTCGTTGGTATATTAAAATCGTAAAAGTGAAGAATCTTCACTTTTACTTCACAATTCTCCTTCTTTACACATTCAATACCTGCATTCACTCATTGAAATGACACCGTTGCTCATTCTGCTTTTTTTATGAAATACTTTGATGATAGATTTACGGTATGAATCAAAAAACATTTTTATTATGAAAACTCAAATCAAATTACTCGCATTATTCATTTCAATTTTAAGCTTTACAGCCTGTAACGCAAACAACAAAACCCAAAATATTGCCTTAAATAGCACAGAAATTACGCATCCAGAGCCCAACAAACAATTTATAAAAGTCGCCTTATTGTTGGATACTAGCAATAGCATGGACGGATTAATAGACCAAGCAAAAGCGCAACTTTGGGAAATTGTAAATGAATTGTCTTATGCAAAATGTGGTACTCAAAAACCCAATTTACAAATTGCTTTATACGAATATGGAAACGACAGATTGAATGCTGATGAAGGCTACATAAAACAAGTTTTAGCCTTTAGTGATGATTTAGATGAAATTTCTAAAGAGTTATTCTCTTTGACCACAAATGGTGGTAATGAGTACTGCGGGCAAGTTATTCAAACCTCATTAAACCAATTAAATTGGGGTAAAAATGCCGATGATTTAAAATTGATTTTTATCGCCGGTAACGAGCCCTTTACGCAAGGAAGAGTGAGTTATAAAGATGCTTCTGCGAATGCGAAGGAAAAAGACGTGACTGTAAACACCATTTTTTGCGGCGATTACAATCAAGGAATTTCTACGTATTGGAAAGATGGTGCTGCTTTAACCCATGGCGATTATATGGCTATAAACCACAATAAAGCTACCGTCCATGTTGCCTCGCCTTATGATGATCAAATTTTACAACTCAATATAAAGTTGAATAAAACGTATGTAGCTTATGGACAAAGAGGTAAAGAAAAGCGACTAATGCAAGCCGAACAAGATGCGAATGCAAGTGGTTATAGTAAAGCAAATGCTGTTGGTCGCACGGTTAGTAAAAGTTCACATTTATACAAAAATTCTACGTGGGATTTAGTGGATGCTGTTGAAACCGAAGAAGTAGCAGTTGAAGATTTAGATAAAGAAGCATTACCTGATGAGCTAAAAGGCAAAAACACTACGGAAATAAAAGCATATGTCACTAAAAAGCAAACAGAACGTAAAGTTATTCAAAAGCAAATACAAGATTTAAATGCAAAACGAAAAGCCTATATTTCTGAAAAGAAAAAGGCAACTTCAAATGGATTGGAAAATGCCCTGACAAAAGCCATAAAAACCCAGGCTAAAAAGAAAAAATATACTTGGTGAAACAGGCGTCATTACGAGGAGGCACGACGAAGTAACCTGTTGAATGTTTAGACCTTTTGTTGTTAGGGATTGCTTCACTGCGTTCGAAATGACAAAATCTATTCCTAATTAACCGCAGGACAGTTACAATGATATCGCTCTCTTCTACAGTTAAAGTTATATCCTAAAGTTATTTGGTGGAATCCGCCACTAGTAAAAACCACTTCATTTGTCTGATAGGTATAAGTATATGCAAACATCAATTGATTATAATTAACCCCAATAATTGGCGTAATTTGCTGAAGTTTCTGGCTCTGAACATTAGAACCATTCAAAAATTGCGCACCATCTAAACTTTGACGGTAAGACAACCCTCCCCAAAGTTTACCAAACTCCATTTGTTTATAAACCTTCGCATTAAAATCTACAATAGATTCCTTTGTCCCATCTCTGTACTGAAACATAATAGAGGGTTCGTAGGTCCATTCGCTACCAAATTTCCCAAAAACCCCACCCGCAGACAATAAGTACCTTCTTAGGTTGTCGGTTCTAATTTCAGGATTTATATCGGTATTGATACCATCGTTTTTAAGAATATTTTTAACGGTAGCATGTGCATAAAAATCTAAATAATGGTATGAAAATCCAAAATCAATATTTGGATAGGTGGCGTTTTGGACTATACCATCAATACCAGGATCTGGACCATCAGAAGGAAATGTTGTTTCATCCAGTTGATATTGTATAAAACCAGCACTTAACCCAAAGGACAACATATTTAAATCTACCTCACTTCTTGAAAACATTAAATGATGCGCATACGTAAAGTACGCACCTTTCTGAGAATGATAACCATTTTTATCGGCATATAAAATCGCTCCTATACCAGATTGCGAATCACCTATACGTCCGTTTATACTTAACGTTAATAATTTTGGCGCATCTTCGTGTCCAAACCATTGTTGTCTCCCCGTCATCCGCACCTTTGCGCAATTGGCAGCACCAGCCATAGACGGATGGATTAAATAATAATTATCGGTTAAATAATCGGTGTATATAGGAAGCCCTTCTTGGGCATTAAAGTCTGGAACACATAATATTCCAATCATTAATAATAAAGTATATTTCAATTTCATAGGTTGTAATATCTAGGTAAACTGGTTTCTAGTTAACGCTTCTTTAGCAAAAAAATTACATATATTAAACGCTTAACTAAACTCAAATATATGGATATCTAGGTTTTCTTTTAGTATTTTTGCTAAAAATTAGCTAAAATGAGTAATTTCAAGGTTTCAGTACAGGAAACAACCAACAATGCCATCGTAAAATTTGAGCTCAATCAATTCATTACAAAGCATCAGAGTTTTGAATTCAACAATATAGATGAAGCAAAATCATCTCCTCTAGTCCAACAATTGTTTTATTTGCCTTTTGTAAAAAAGGTATATATCTCCGGTAATTTTATTGCCGTAGAACGTTATGATATTGTAGAATGGAATGACGTACAAGATGAAGTAGCAGAACAAATTGAAGCTTACTTAAACGATGGCGGAATTGTCATGGAAGAAGACGCAGTTGCCATAAAGAAAACGCCCGTTACGGTGTATGCAGAAAGTACTCCAAACCCTTCGGTGATGAAGTTTGTTTCTAATAAAAAAATTGCAACATCTGTTTTTGAATTTACGTCTATAGATGATGCAAAGTTATCGCCTTTAGCAACCGAGTTGTTTCATTTCCCATTCGTAAAAAGTGTATTTATTGAAGAGAATTATGTGTCTGTCACTAAGTATGATAGGGTCGAATGGCAAGAGATTACCATTGAACTACGAGAATTCATTAGAAAATTTCTTGAAGAAGGAAAAGACGTTGTGCTTCCAGGAGCCGAAGAAGCCATGCAAAAAACATCGCCTCAGCTTGACCAAAAATTTGAAGCATTAGATGATATTTCAAAAGAAATCGTAAATATTTTAGAAGAATACGTAAAACCTGCCGTAGCTAGCGATGGTGGAAACATTCAATTTATAGAATACAACGCGGATGCAAAAAGTGTGAGCGTCATGCTTCAAGGAGCTTGTAGTGGTTGCCCGTCATCTACGTTCACTTTAAAAAACGGTATTGAAAATATGCTAAAACAGATGCTTCCAGGTAAAGTAGAAACTGTTGAAGCTATTAATGGCTAAAATAATTTTAAGTGACTTTTCAAGCTTATATGTGTCATAAATTTATTATCTTAATAAGAACTATTTATTAACTTTAAGACATAAAATCATGGCAGTATTAAAAGTAATTGAAATTTTAGCAAATTCAGAAAAAAGTTGGGAAGATGCAACTAAAAAAGCTGTAAAACACGCTTCTCAAAGTGTGAAAAACATTCGTTCTGTATATGTTCAGGATCAAAGCGCAAGTGTTAAGGATGGAGAGGTTACAGACTTTAGAGTGAACGTAAAAATCACTTTTGAAGTAAAATAATTCCTTACTCTTTTAAATTATAGCGTTCATCTCGAAGTGTCGGGACTGAGCGCTTTTTTTATGCCTAATTTTAACTAACTTTGAGTCATGAAGTACACCGCACTATTTTTACTTATTATTTTAATGAGCTGTAAAGGTCAGAATTCCAAACCCATGGAAAATCATAAATATACCAATGCCCTAATTAAAGAAACCAGTCCGTATTTATTGCAACATGCCCATAATCCGGTAGAATGGCATGCTTGGAATGAAGCAACTTTAAAAAGGGCTAAGGCTGAAAATAGACTACTATTAATAAGTGTAGGGTATTCAGCGTGCCATTGGTGCCATGTTATGGAACACGAAAGTTTTGAGGATAGTTTGGTAGCACAGGTTATGAATAAAAATTTCATAAATATTAAAGTTGATAGAGAAGAACGCCCCGATGTAGATCAAGTTTATATGAACGCAGTACAATTAATGACAGGTAGCGGTGGTTGGCCATTAAATGTTGTAGCCTTACCTGACGGAAGACCATTTTGGGGTGGCACTTATTTTCCAAAAGAACAATGGATGGATGTATTACATCAGATTTCAAAAATTTACAACGAAGCTCCTCAAAAATTAATTGAACAGGCAGAAAAAGTTGAAGCTGGTATAAAATCTATGACTATTGTAAAAACAAATACCGATAAACCCGTTTTTGAAAGGTCTTTTATAGAGAATGCTATTTCCAATTGGTCTAAACAATTCGATGCCAATTTTGGAGGTATGAATAGAGCTCCAAAATTTATGATGCCTAATAATTATCAGTTCCTATTGAGATATGCCCATCAAAACAATGACGAAAAATTGTTGGATTTTGTCAATTTAACGCTAACCAAAATGGCGTATGGCGGTGTTTATGATCAAGTTGGTGGTGGTTTTTCAAGATATTCAGTAGATAAAAAATGGCATGTGCCTCATTTTGAAAAAATGTTATACGATAACGGACAATTGGTAAGTCTATATGCGGATGCCTATCTCTTAACAAAAAACGAATTGTATAAAGATATCGTCGAGGAAACTTTAAATTTCATAAAGAATGAAATGACCACTCCCGAAGGTGCTTTCTATGCGTCGTTTGATGCGGATAGTGATACTCCCGAAGGGGCATTAGAAGAAGGTGCTTTTTATGTGTGGCAAAAAGAAGAGTTAAAATCGCTTTTAGGAAATGATTTTGAGTTGTTTTCAGACTATTATAATATTAATAATTTCGGACTTTGGGAACACGGTAATTATGTTTTAATTCGAAAAGATGATGATGCTTCAATTCTAAAAAAGCATCAGCTTACGGAAATTCAACTTAAAGAAAGGAAAACCGAATGGAAATCTATACTTTCTGAAATTCGCAATAAAAGACCAAAACCAAGAATGGACGATAAAGCATTAACCTCATGGAACGGATTGATGCTAAAAGGTTATGTTGACGCATATCGTGTTTTCCAAAATGAAGTGTATTTAAAAGCTGCTGAAAAAAATGCGAATTTTATCATCTCCAAAATCCTAAGAAAAGATGGCGGATTGAATCATACGTTTAAAGAAGGTGAAAGTAAAATTAATGGTTACCTCGAAGATTACGCAACTGTAATTGATGCCTTTATAGCGCTTTATGAAGTTACATTAAATGAAAAATGGTTAACCACGGCCCAAGATTTGGCAAACTATACTTTCGCCCATTTTTATGACGACACGAGCAAATTATTCTTTTTTACTTCAAATGAAGACACCTCGTTAGTGTCGAGAAATATTGTGTATCATGACAATGTTATTCCTGCAAGTAATTCCATAATGGCAAAAAACCTTTTCAAACTATCACATTATTTTGATAATAAAAAGTTCGCGGAATCTGCTATGACCATGCTCAATACTATAAAACCAGAAATGTCCCAATACCCATCCTCCTATTCCAATTGGTTCGATTTAATGTTGAATTACACCCATCCATATTACGAAGTTGCCATTGTTGGAACAAACGCGAAACAAAAGATTTCAGATTTAAACAAAGCGTATATTCCGAATAAACTCATTGCTGGTAGCACCTCAGAAAACGATATGCCTTTATTAGAAAACAGATACAACCCAAAAGAAACCTTAATTTACGTTTGCGTTAATAAAGCTTGTAAGCTACCAGTTTCTGAAGTTGAAAAAGCTATTAAACTACTCAAAAAATGAGCACCTTAACCATTATTTTAATTTCGATTGTAGCTTTAGAACATGTCTATTTTATGTTTTTGGAAATGTTTATGTGGACCAAACCAAAAGGCATTAAAACATTCGGGTTAAAATCTAAACAATTTGCGGAAGACACTAAAGTACTTGCCGCTAACCAAGGGCTTTACAACGGCTTTTTAGCAGCGGGATTACTATTTTCTTTAATCGTCAATCAAAAAAATAGTGCAATTTTCTTTCTAGTATGTGTGACCATTGCAGGTATTTATGGGTCTTACTCAACAAAACAGATAAAGTTGTTTTATGCGCAAGCAGTTCCTGCAATTATTGCGCTTATTTTTTGCTTTATTTAAAATTAATTAATCATTTTTTTATCAATAAAACACTTAAAAACTAAGGTTTAGTTTTTAATTTTGTACCACTAATTAACTATTAAAAAATCATGAATTTAGAAAACATCGACACAGAGAAATGGCTAGAATTAGGTTTAGACTACGGACTAAAAATTCTTGGAGCTATTGTTATTTGGATTATTGGCTCTTGGGTTATTAAGAAACTCGTTAATGTAGCCCGAAAAGGTATGGAAAAGGCAGACTATGATGCTAGCCTCCAAAAGTTTTTATTAAACTTAATATCTTGGATATTAAAAATTATTTTAATTATAGTTGTACTTGGCACAATGGGTGTTGAAACCACATCCTTTGCAGCAATATTGGCTGCTGCTGGTCTAGCTATTGGCTTAGCACTACAAGGTTCTTTAGGGAATTTTGCTGGTGGTGTTTTATTAATGATATTCAAACCTATTAAAATAGGAGACTTAATAGAAGCACAAGGCGAACTTGGTGTTGTAAAGGAAATTGAAATATTTACAACCAAATTAACCGGACTTTCAAATAGAGAAATCATCATTCCTAATGGTTCTTTATCAAATGGAAATATTATTAATTATACCACCGAAGGGACACGTCGTGTAGATTTAACATTTGGTGTTGGTTACGATTCTGATATTAAAAAGACCAAAGAAGTGTTAATGAATGTTTTAACGTCACACCCTAAAGTTTTAAAAGATCCTGCTCCAACGGTAAATGTGTCTGAATTGGCAGATAGTTCTATAAACTTTGCGGTAAGACCTTGGAGTACTTCTGATGATTATTGGGATGTTTACTTCGGAATTACTGAAGATGTAAAAGAAGCACTCGATAAAGCTGGTATTGAAATTCCTTACCCACATCAAGTTGAAATTAAAAAGCAAGGGTAATTATAACATACCTACAAGGTTTTAGAAACCTTGCAGGATAAAACTATTCCAGACCTGTCAGGTTTTAAAAACCTGACAGGTCTTTTTTTATGATTTAGACTTAGGTTTTAAAGCCACAAAATCCTTCAAATAGTAAGGTTCAAAATAAGCAACATCTTCGAAATCGTTTATTTTATATTTATTAAAAGCCACTAAACCCATTTCATTAGCTGAAGGCAGTTTATTTTCAACAAAAACGGCATTAGGGTGCATAATTAGTGTTTTTGTTTTCTCAACCCCATTTCCGATAAAGTAAACTTTTCCTAACTCTAGGTAATCACTAAAAGAGGTTGCCTCTAAAATTTGTGCTTCAGTTTCTCGTATTTCATTATAATCTGAATCATAAATAGCCGAATACACTTCCATGCGTCTTGCATCTAGCATAGCTACAATAACGCCGTTATCGGTTTGAACTTGATGTGCTAAAGCCTCTAAAGTTGGTACTGATATTAAAGGCTTATCTAAAGCAAAGGACAGTCCTTTTGCTGCGGAAACCCCAATACGCAAACCCGTATAAGACCCTGGACCTTTACTAACAGCAATGGCGTCTAAAGCATCTCGACTTACATTTGCTTCATTTAAAATAGCATCTATAAAAACATGAAGCTTTTCAGCATGCGAAAAACCGTTTCTTGCATCTTCTTTTAAGACAATTGTTTTTCCATTTTTTGAAAGAGAGACAGAACAGTTTGTTGTTGCGGATTCTATGTTGAGAATATAGATACTCATTTGAATTGTAATTGGTATTAAAAACAAAACTATCGTTTTATCTTTACATTTTTACCTCTTTTTGGCTTTGATACATAAAAATATTCAGCTAATTAGTTAGAGATTTTCCCATGTAAAAATCTAAAACTTTTGTCTTAAAAACAAAATCGTACTTCGCATTGATTAATGCCGATTCCGCATTTATAAATCGAACTCTAGATTGTTCTATTTCAAAAGCATTCATGACGCCAATATTATAGCGTTCTTGAGCATTTTCGAAAGCTAATTTTTGAGATTTTAGTGATTTTTTAGCCGCTTCAAAAGCTTTAAAGGCTGCTTGGGCATCTGTAAAGGCACGTTGAATATTAGATTCTAAGTCCAGTTTAGCACGTTCTAAACCTAACTTGGCGTTTTCCTCTTGAATTCTTGATTTTGCAACTGCTGTTTTATTTTGAAATCTTGAAAAAATTGGAATACCAACATTCAAACCAAAACTATGTGCTTTTTGTTGATCTAATTGATGCAGCAAACTTTCTTCCATATCGGTAATATTGGTAAAGAAGGCATTTGTTCCAAAATTATAATTAAAACTGACGGTAGGATAGTATCCAGATTTGGAGATTTCAGTCCCTAATTGTGCATTTTCAATATTCTTTGCGGCCACTTTTATTTCATTTCTATTTTCAAGCGCATAACTTAAAATTGGAGAAATAGTATTGTAGAGTAAAGCTTCAGAGGGGTTATCTACTTCAATTATTTCAACATTGAAACCATCATAAGGCAATTGCAATAACTGGGATAGGGTCAACAACGCTAAGTTATAGTTATTCTCGGCTATGGTTACATTTTGTTCGTCTGCACTTAAAGTTGCTTCAGCATCATAAATATTAACTTTTGGTTGTACTCCTGAATCAACCAATTCTTCAACTTGATTTAATTGTTTTTCCGAGAATTGTAATTGCGCCTGTGCAGTTTCTAGACGTTCTTGATTAAATAAAATGTTTAAATATGCATTGACCACATTTAGGGAAATATCATCTTTAATACGTGCTAATTCCAGCTTACTTGTTTCAAGATTTAACTGTGATTGCTTGTGCAAATTTGTTAATCTAAATCCATCAAATATAGTTTGACTAACTCCAAAGCCTAAATTTGTAACGTTTGTTGTTCTATCGATAACAATCTGGTTGCTACCAATATCAATTCGTTGTGTACCTATTCCAACACTATGCCCGACGTTCGCTCTTGCGGAAGGTAGAAATTGCCCTTTTGCAGCAATAACATCTTGTTCATCAATAAGTAAATTATTTTCACTTTGTGCTACTGTAATATTATTTTCCAAAGCATGATTGACACACGCTTGTAATGTCCATTTTTTTTGTTGTGAAAACCCAGATAATCCAACAAGAAATAGACCTATTAAAATTTTATGTTTAACTAGTTTCATCATTCTTAATTATCGTTTTCTTCGTCTTCGTCTTCGTTATCTTTAGATGCTTTGTTCCACACTTTTATTTTATCACCCTCTTTAACGCCTTCAATAATTTCAACATTAATACCGTCAGATAATCCTAATTCAACATTTTCCTTTCTAAATTTATTCTTCTCATCCAATATTTCAACAAAAGGCTTTTCCGTAATTCTATTGTATTGCAATAACGCTTCTTTAATCGCCAGAACGCTGTCTTTATTTTCAATATCTATTTCTGCATTCGCACTATAACCCGCCCTAATATTAGTTATGGCATCAATTTTAACATCTGCTTTTATAGTAAATTGAACTGCGCCATTTTCCTCAATGCCTTTTGGTGCTACAAAGGTTAAGGTAGCAGGAAACTCTTTATCCCTTATGGCGCCTAAAATCACTTTTATCTCTTTGCCTTCTTTAAGTTTTCCAACCTCGGCTTCATCAACTTTACCTTCAAAAATCATTAAACTCATATCGGCTATAGTAGCAATGGTCGTACCTGCGTTAAAGTTGTTACTTTGTATGACCTGGTCGCCTTCACGAACTGGAATTTCTAAAATAGTACCCGGGATTTGAGCAACAATATTGGTGTTTGCAGCACTTCCGCCAGAAATAGAACCTCGTTTAATAATTTGATAATCATTTTGTGCTTGGGCCAATGATTCTTTAGCTTGATTAAAAGACAGTTCGCTATTTTCAAAATCTTGTTGAGATATGACGCCTTTTTCAAAAAGCGTTTTATTTCTATTATATAAGACTTTTGAATTCTCATAAGATAATTTTGAAGTCGCTATTCTGCTTTTAGCACTGACCAAACTTTGCTCATTAGGAACCACTCTTATCGTCGCTATTAAATCGCCTTTTTTAACGATATCGCCCTCTTCAACAAGAATTTTATCTACAATTCCAGAAATTTGTGGTTTTAATTCAATCTCTTCTTCTGGATTTAATTTACCCGTAGCTACTGCCTTTGTATTTATGGAGGTGTAAAAAGGTTCTTCAACTTTATAATCTATAATATCTTTTGAATTGGCATCTTTAAAATACTTAAGTACGAATGCCAGGAGTATTATCACAATTAATACTAAAATAATTTTTACAGTTTTGTTCATCTTTTTTTTGATTGTTTATTCTTCTCTTAATGCTTCTATGGGTTTTACGCTGGTGGCTTTAAAGGCTGGAATCAATCCGATTAAAGTCCCTAAAACAACTAATATTATCAGGGAAATAAAAACGACACCTATAGAGACAGATGCATTAACTAAAGTAGCTTCGTCACCTTGCCCGAATTTAGCATCTAAAGCTATTAAAATCCATCCGCCTGTAATGATTCCAAAAATACCTGCCACTAGTGTTAAGAAAACTGCTTCTACAACTATTTGTCTTTTTATTTCGAAAGGTGTGGCGCCCAATGCACGACGCACCCCTATTTCTTTGGTCCGCTCTTTAACTGTAATCAACAGGATATTTCCGATAGCAAAAACGCCTGCAATTAAAGTGGCGATGCCCACAAACCAAGTTAAAAACTGCATGCCTTTTAAAAAGCCCGTGAATTTGGCGAACTCTTTTCCTAAATTAAAACTCCGAAAAGCCCTGTCATCTTTGGGATGCACATCGTTAAGGTTTTTCAGCATTAATTCAGCGTCTTTTTGAATTTGTACGATATCAAATTCTGGATTTCCAGTAATCATCATAAAACCAATCTTATCACCTTGATTGTACATTCTTTGGAATGTTGTAAAAGGAATATGAATATCTTCGGAGGGTCCAAAATTAGCATCCCCAGGGTCATATAGACCTATAACCGTATAATTAATTTTATTAATTTGAATGTAAGCGCCAATAGCAATTTCATCTTTTTCGAATAACTGCTTATAGATGCTTTCTGAAATTACCGCTACTTTTTTATGGTCATCAATATCGTTCTGATTGATAAACCTGCCATGGATTAACTTCTTTTTTTGAACTCTGTCCAGCAAGGGATAATCCCCGAAAATATTGAAAGTTCCCGAAAGAAAATCTTTAGTAACCATTGCTGGATTCATGTTTCTAGGTACTACAAACTCAATACCTTCTACATTTTCTTCTACTTTTTTAATATCGGGAATTGTTAATTGAATACGTCTTCCCTCTTGAAAACCCTTAAAAGGTTTGTTTGTAACATTCCCCATAAAGAACACGCTGTTTGTTGCAAAATCCCCAAATAACCGATTAAAGGCATTTTCTAAACCTCTTGCAGAACCCAATAAACCAATCAATAATAATATGCCCCACCACACACCAACCATTGTTAAAATAGACCTGAGCTTATTTTTGCTAAAGCTATCTATAACTTCTTGCCAAGTATCTCTATCGAATAAAAATCTAAACATAATTAGTCGTTTCTTAAGGCTATGATAGGTTTGATTTTTGATGCTTTTTTTGCTGGCAAATAGCCTGCAATGGCGCCCGCTAAAATTAAAGTAATGGTTGCGCCTATTACTAAACGGTTACTAACTCCAGGATCTGTTATAAAATAATCCTTTAAACTGGGCCCAACCCATTCCAACACGCCTACTCCTATTAACAAACCAACATATCCAGCAATGGCGGTAATTAATACAGATTCAACAAGAATAATAGAAACTATAGATTTTGGAGATGCACCTAAAGCTTTTCTAATACCAATTTCCTTGGTGCGCTCTTTTACGATAAAAATCATAATATTACTAACCCCAACAATACCGGCTATTAAAGTTCCAAAGCCTATCACTAAAATGATAAGTGTTAGACCAGAAGTTAACATGTCAACTTGCTTAGTGCCTTGCGCCATATTATGAACACGTATTGCTCTTTGGTCACTTCGTGCTACCGAGAAACGCTCTTTCAAACTTTTTGTAATTAAAGTCCCAAAAGAAAGTGCTTGGTCATTGTTCATTTCTGGATTATAGGTTAAGTGCATAAAATCGATAAAATCGTTATTTCCATATACCTGCTGTGCTGTGGTAATTGGGATGTAAATAACCCGTTCTTCATTGTCGCCTTCATCATCTGTAAAAACGCCCACAACCTTATATGGGATTCCGCTTAAATTGATATACTTACCAACGGCATCTACTTTTCGAAACAATTGGTCGTTAACAATTCTGCCAATAACAGCAACTTTTGTTTTATGTTTTAAATCGTTTTGATTGATGTAACGCCCTTCTCTTACCTTATTGTTTTCAATAAACATGTATTCTGGATGAACGGCTCTAAGCTGGTAACTGTTTTTTTCGTTCTTAAAAGAGGCGACTACATTTCTATTGACTTTAGAGGTGATGTATTGCACTTTATCGCCAAACTTATCCAGTACAAAATCATGGTCTTCATTTTTAAACTGTATTCTTCTACCGGCTTGAAGCCCTTTATGTGCTTTGGTTGTTCTACCTGGAAAAATAACTATAGAATTATTGGCGTCGGTTCCAAAAGCTTCCTTAAAGGTGTTTTCTAAACCATTGGCAATTCCGAAAAGTATCGTAAATAATAAAATGGCAAACGCTACCGTAAAACCAGATAATAAACTCCGGGTTCTATTTTTATTGATACTTTGAAATATTTCCCGCCAAAGGTCTATATCAAACATGCTGGCCCGCTCTAACTTGAGTTACTATTTTATCTTCCATGATAACGCCGTCCCGCAAACGTACAATACGCTTGCACATATTGGCGATATCTCTTTCATGGGTAACCATCAAAATGGTTTTACCTTCATCATTTAATTGTTGGATAAATTCCATGATTTCGTAAGAAGTTGTGGTATCTAAAGCTCCGGTAGGCTCATCGGCCAGTAATAACTTAGGATTTGCCGCAAGAGCTCTAGCAATGGCAACACGTTGTTTTTGACCACCAGACAATTCTTTAGGTAAATGATGTGCCCAATCTGCCAGCCCCACTTTTTCAAGATAAAACATGCCCAACTCCTGACGTTTTTTTCGCTTTAAGCCCTGATAGTACAAAGGAAGTGCTACGTTTTCCAAAGCATTTTTATAATTAATCAAATTGAAGGATTGAAAAATAAATCCTAAAAATTTATTTCTATAAACAGCAGCTTTCTTTTCGGTCAAATTATCAATAGGTAAGCCATCAAGGATATATTCCCCAGAATCGGCAACGTCTAACATCCCTATGATATTCAATAAGGTAGATTTACCAGAACCTGAAGACCCCATAATGGCAACCATTTCGCCCGCTTCAACAGATAGATCTATGCCTTTTAAAACATGTAAACTAGTTTCCCCAATTCTATAAGATTTGTGTAATGCGCTTATTTTTAGCATCTTTTGATTGATTAATGAAGTGGTTTATAATAAGACTAACAGTGCAAAGAAATGTTACACTTTATGTTTAAAAAAACTTTTATTACTTTTTTAACTTAAAATGATGAGTAAAACTTTTACTTACTTTTCGAATAATACTTACGGTAAATAAAATAGCCGATGCCAGCTACAAGAATATAAGGAATTGCCATTAAATACACAATGCCGTTATTGATGCCTTCCGCTGTAGCCTGCCCTTCTTCACTTTCCAATACCGCGCGACACATGGCGCATTGGGCGTTACCCTTTAGAAAAAAGAGGATAGAGAAAAGAAAAAAGATAATTTTTTGCTTCATGTTTAAATTTCAATGATCCACTATTCAGCGGGATTAATTCAACCAACTACTTTTCATGCGCTCTTCGAGCTTTGAAAAGTAGGGCGAAATTATAATATTTAGATCCCGCCCTTCAGCGGGATTAATTCAACCAACTACTTTTCATGCGCTCTTCGAGCTTTGAAAAGTAGGGCGAAATTATAATATTTAGATCCCGCCCTTCAGCGGGATTAATTCAACCAACTACTTTTCATGCGCTCTTCGAGCTTTGAAAAGTAGGGTTTCATTAATAATAAGGCGAAATCATAATAAAAACAACAACTCCCGTAACTGCAACATACAGCCATAACGGAAATGTTATTTTGGCAATTTTTTTATGCTTTTCTATGTTATTGGTTATGGCTCTCACATAGGTTATCAATACGAACGGAATCACAGCTATCGACAATATAATATGCGTTAATAACACAAAGTAATATAGAAAACTGTAACTGCCTTCATAACTTGTTGAATCGCTCGTCATATGATATGCAATGTACAGCAGTAAAAACAATACGGAAAGTCCTATCGCAAATTTCATTAAACCCTCATGCAATTTTATTTTTTTATTCTGAATAGCAATAAAAGCAAGTACAAGTACAAATGCAGTGGTAGCATTAATAGATGCATAAATAGGTGGTAAAAAAACTGGTAATTCTGCATCTATTTTAATCCCAAAAAGTGCAGCAACTACCAACGGTATTGCTATTGATAAAACAACAATTAGTTTGTTGTATTTTTTCTCGTTTAAAAGTTGATTTTGGTTATTCATTTTAATAATTCTTAATTTTGGAATGAGATTCTGAAATAAATTCAGAATGACAAAAACTACTCATTAAGTAATTTTTTAATATCCTGTTTTAAGGCACTTATTTGCTCTTTTACACCGTCATCATCCTTTTGTTCTTCCTCTGAAATAATCCCTCTGTAATATATTATCGGATTTCCATGTTCATCTTTTCTTGAGCGGATAAATCCGTTTTTATCAATCAACGCAAAGTTTCCGGAATGTTCAAAACCACCTTCCACATCTGGATTTTCAGCAGCATAAATATAAAACCCTTCGTTCGCCAATTTATAAATTGCATCTTTATCTCCAGTCATTAAATGCCAATTAGGATTTGTAACTCCATAGTTTTCGGCATAGGTTTTTAAAACTTCTGGTGTATCGGTTTCTGGATTAATAGTGAATGATGCCACTCCAAAATCCTCAAAATCCTTAAAGGTATTTTGAATTTGAATTAAATTGGAATTCATTCTTGGGCAAATAGTAGGGCAGCTTGTAAAAAAGAATTCTATAACATAAACTTTCCCTTCGTAATCTTTATTTGTGATTTGTTTTCCATCTTGATTTGTAAAACTAAATTCTGGAACTTTTCTTTTTTGGCCGTTATTCTCAATAAAAACCAAATCGGAAAGCCTCGTCTTTTCAATTGCCGCTTTTTGATCACTTCTACTTTCTTGTCGAGAAATATCGCCATCACTTATTCTATCCACTATTTTTGGAACAAACAATATTCCAAAAACTAAAATGATAAATGCAATGCCTATGTATGAATAATTAGTTTTTTTGTTCATTTAAATATGTTTTATCGCCACCCAAAAATCCCTTGGAAATATTTTTTTTATTAGACCTGTCAGGTTTTTAAAACCTGACAGGTCTTTTTAATTTATTTGGCTTTTAAATCATCCGCCCTTCTTACATCAGAATTAAAATCTCCCTTTCGTTTTTGTCTGTATTCTGTAAATAACACACGTAAATCTTCCGAAGCCAATTTGTTTTTTAATTCGGCTACTTCAATACAACTGTAAAAATTCATATCGTAAACAGGACTATTTTTTCCTTTTTCATTGTCCGCTCTAGCATCAATTCTACCTCGCTGATTTAAATCGGTGTCTATAACAAAAATCTTATCGGTCGATAGGTTAGCATCCAAACTAAAATCGGTTTTCAAACTGCGAAATGTATTTTGAATATCCTCTGCTTCCAAATGCACAAAATGCCAAAACCTTAAATCTTCGTAGGATGCAATTTCTTGAAATAACTCTTTTGCTTCTGCTTTGGCATCTTTCGTCACCAATACCACAATTTGAAATTTTTTAAACCCCTTAAACTTATCGTAAACAATCTCTTTGAGGTTTAAGGCTTCAATGGAGCGTTCCATAGGGTGCTTACCAAAAAAAGCCAATACCGTTAAATGCTCTTTTAATTTTACATCTGCATCATACTCGGGAAGAATATCTGTAACATCAGATTTTACAATATCCAAAGTCTCATAATTTTCAGAAGATATAGACATGATGAACACAAACACTACGGGTAGAAAAAACAAAATCCCTAATATTAAATTCTTTTTTGTGGTCTTCTTGTCCATTTTGCAAAAATAAAAAAGGTGGTTATAAAAACCACCTTAATTGTATATTTTTAACACTAATTTTTTATGATTATCCCATGAAAATACGGGATCAATTCAACTTGCTATTTTAATGCGCTACTCTGTAGCTTTCAAAAATAGAGTTTCATTAGAAATCCTTTTTTATATACCCACTGTCATAGACATCAAATACATAACCCCCTTCTTGCAATAAGATGAAAATTAAGTATATAATCAAGAAAATAGCGGTCCAGACCACCATACGCCTTAAAGCTTTTGTTTCATCACGCATGTGCATAAAATCCCAAGTAATATAGTATGCCTTTACAACGGTTAAAATAATGAAGATCCAGTTTAAAAGCTTCATGCCTAAAAACGACCCCATTAAAGCTTCTGGTTTAAGGATACCTAAAGCAACCTCAATCACAGTAACTATGGTTAGGAAAACCAAAACGCCCCAAATTTTTTGCGTGTTGGATTTAAACTTAACTAAACCTTGAAATATTGCTAATTTATGTTCGTGTGCCATTTTATGTGTTTTAGACCCCGATAGCATCAGGATGAAAATATATTTTTAATTGATTTCCTTCTCTGTCTGCCGGTAAGCAGGTTCAAGGAAATGACATTTTAACTGTTGTTTATTTCCGCCTTCGCGGAAATGACTTTATTTATTAAACCAGATAAAAGAATGTAAATACAAATACCCAAACTAAATCTACAAAGTGCCAGTATAAACCAACTTTCTCAACCATTTCGTAACTTTTACGTCTTTCGTAAGTTCCTAGAACAACGTTGAAGAAAATGATAATATTGATAACTACACCTGAAAATACGTGAAATCCGTGAAATCCTGTGATAAAGAAAAAGAAATCAGCAAACAACGGCGAACCATATTCGTTCACATGAAGATTTGCACCTTCAACAACCAATTTACCGTTTTTCATGATTTGATTCATCGATTCGCCTCTAGACAAAACCGTTTTTTCGCCTTCATCATTTATAAATTGAGTTCTTACTAAAATGTTTTTGTTAGCCTGTAACCCGTGAATCACTTCATCTACTGTATAATTTGGAAGCGTACCTTCATCAACAAACCAAAGTCCATTTTTTCTTTCGTGCACAACACGTTCTCCATGTCCGTTTGCCGCAAAATCTCTTACAGCCACTCTTTTAAATACCTGTTCTCCATCTTCTTCAACGTATTCTCCAAACTGTAAAATGTTACCACCTTTTGTTTGTACAGCGCCATAATCTCCTTTAATGAATGTGTTCCATTCCCAAGCTTGAGATCCTACAAATATTAAACCACCAATAATGGTTAAAAACATATAGAGTGTTACTTTGGCTTTATCCAAATGATGTCCAGCATCAACGGCAAGTACCATTGTTACAGACGACATAATAAGCACAAACGTCATAAATGCCACGTAATACATAGGCGCATCTACACCGTGTAAAAACGGAAAGTGCGTAAACACCTCATCGGCAATTGGCCATGCATCAATAAATTTGAATCTTGAAAATCCGTAAGCTGCTAAAAATCCTGAGAAAGTTAAAGCATCGGAAACAATGAAAAACCACATCATCATTTTACCGTAACTCGCTTGTAAAGGTTGGTTTCCTCCACCCCAAGTTTTGCCTTCTGCTACTGCTGTACTCATATATTTTGGTTAGTATACCATTTAGGTTGTTCTACAAAACAAGCTAAACCAGTATTGTTAAAAGTTGCACAAAAATAATCAATTTATTTATCTAATAAAAAATACCGCTTTAAAAATTAAAAACATGAAATTTATCATCGTTAAAAATGGTTTGGCCGTTACTTTTCGCTCATAGCTACTCCCGACATTTCGGGATTAAAAACCTTGTGGGATCACAAAAAGTCGGGCTTTCATACTACTCTCCCGATGATTATCGGGATCAAGACATGCCGTTCAACCCCTAACGCATGCATCCTCCAAAACCCCTGTAAAACAAGCAATTAAAAGCTTGTTTTGTTAATCATTACCTCACAAAATATAAAAACAAAAAGAGGTAAACCCAAAGTATATCTATAAAATGCCAAAAGGTTGCTGCCAATTCCAGACCCAACATATTCCCTGAACTATACTTTTGTTTAAAATGATTATAAATTACAACCAACAGGCAAATTAAGCCAACAGCAACGTGTAAAATATGCACAACAGCTATTAAATAGATGTAAGACATGGTCACATTACTCGTTGGTCCGGTAAAATTATAACCTAAATCTATAATTTGTTGAAATCCAGAAAACTGACTCAGAATAAATATAACTCCCAAAATAAGCGTGATAAACAACCAAAGCGATGTTGCTTTGTGCTGTCCGTTTTTTAAAGCTTTTTTGGCTAATATGAAGGAGATACTGCTTAAAATAATTACGACAGTACTGACAATAAACCCATTTGGCAACACAAAATCTTTCAACCAATCTGGTCGAGAACTACTTACCATAAAAGCACTTGTCCATCCTGCGAAAGACATGATTAAAGAGGCAATCCCAAACCAAAGCATCATTTTTTTGGCTCTGCTATTCTTTTCTTGCGGTGTACCTTGAGTTAAATCCATTCTAACTTAAAAATTTATCAATAACGTAAACTATTTGTACTAGCGAAATGTAAGACACACTTACTATCATCAGCTGTCTTGCCGCTTTTTCGGTCATCAATTTAAACAATCGAACAGCGGAATACAACATCCATAATCCAAGAAGAAAAACTACAATTGCTGCAATAATAGACAGGTGTAAGCGTCCTGTAAAACCAAAGGCAGGAATAATAGAAACCACCAAAGTCCATATGGAATACATGATAATTTGTACCGCTGTACCCTTATCTTGCTTTCCAGTAGGCAACATAAAGAAACCACCTCTTTTATAATCTTCGTATAAAAACCAACCAATCGCCCAAAAATGAGGAAATTGCCAAAAGAATTGTAATGCGAACAAAGTACCTGGTTCTATACCAAAATCATCCGTTGCAGCCACCCAACCCAACATAAACGGAATAGCGCCAGGGATGGCACCTACAAAAACAGACAATGGCGTTTTTGTTTTTAGCGGTGTATAGACACAGGTGTATAAAAATATAGAAATCGCACCAAACATAGCAGTTTGCTTGTTGATGGAGTATAAAATAATAATCCCTAAAACCGTAAAAATTGAAGCAATAATGAATGCTGTAGTTACCGACATGCGTCCCGCAGGAATTGGTCGGTTTTTAGTACGGTTCATCAACGCATCTAAATCTTTTTCAATAATTTGATTGAAAGCATTAGAAGCGCCCACCATAAAATAACCGCCAAAAGCTAGTAAAATCAAGGTCTTATAATCTACAGTTTCAACACCCAACAAATAACCAGCAAGCGAAGAAAACACCACACTCAATGCCAGACGCATTTTAGTGATTTCCTTAAAATCTGAAATCACAGAAGGGGTTGTTAATGAAGATTTTGTAGTGCCCAAAGTTAATGTGCTTTACCGCTTTTTTATGCGAGTGCAAAGATAGGTCTTAAAACCAAATAAACTTCAAAATGATGAAATAAATTCGCTTCGAAATACTGTGTGAAGTATGTTTCTCAAAGTCGGGAGACTTTGTGGATCGGGGAACTCATGCGCAACAGTTTCCCTCCTACTAAGGAGGGATTAAGGGAGGTGTGAGTTTATTTCTTTAATTCTATAACTAATTTAAAAGCTGTAAAATCTTTAGATTTTTAAAAAAATCCGGGATAATTCTTGATCCCGAAACTTCGGGACGTGTCTTAAAATTTCAATATCTTTAACACACATCATCCTTAACATTAACTATTTATGAAACTCATAAAATTTTTCACGGTTCTATTTTTCTTGCTAATCAGTCTTACAAATTGTGCCCAAGGACGGTTTGATAAAGTCACTATTGAAACCATTAAATTGACTAAAAACACATATATGCTTGTGGGTGCTGGCGGAAATATTGGTGTTTCTATTGGGGAAGATGGCGTTTTAGTCATCGATACGCAATTTGCACCATTAACACCTAAGATTTTGGAAGCTATCAAAGAATTAAGTGATAAACCGATAAAAACAGTTATGAACACGCATCATCATGGCGACCATACAGGAGGCAACGAAAACCTTGGGAACTTAGGCGCCACCATTATGGCACACGATAACGTAAAAAAACGCCTTAAAGAAAAAAGTCCCGAAGTTGCTTTACCTGTTATTACGTTTAGTGATAAATTAAGTGTTCAAGTAAACGGAGAAGACCTTTTGGTTTTTCATATTGATAATGCACATACCGATGGCGATGCTTTACTCTATTTTACAGAAAGTAATGTATTGCACACAGGCGACACCTTTTTTAACAGACGCTATCCTTACATCGATTTAAATTCTGGAGGAAGTGTAGATGGTTACATCAATGCCGTTAAAGCAGGTCTGATGTTAATTGATGATAACACCAAAATTATTCCCGGACACGGAAATTTAGCCAACAAAAGCGATTATGAAACGTTTTTAAAAATGTTAGAAACAGTAAAAGCTACTATTTTGGCTGAAATAAAAAAGGGTAAAACTGAAGATGAAGTTGCTTCTAATGATACAATTACTAAAGAATATGATGATATGGATTATGGGTGTTGTTTTGTTTCGTCGGAAAAGATGCGACGGACCTTTTATAGGAGTTTGAAAAGAAAATAATTTAAATGAATAAGGCTGCCTTAAAAGTTTCGTTATTTTGAGACAGCCTTAGTTATAAATTTACCCTACAAAATTATTTTTCAATAATAATTCTATGTACCTCCACATTTTCGTTTGATGTTATTTCCAGATAATACATGCCTTCCTTAAGACGAGATACATTTATATTTTTTAAGCTACCTCGTTTCTTTTCTAGTATTACATTACCCGAAAAACCATAAACTCTTAAACTGGTAATAGCATTCTTTTGATTCGCTAAAGCATATGACTTTTCTTTTGTGTTTTTTGAAATATTTATCTCAGAAGAAGATGGATTTGGATACACAGCAAATCTATATTCTTCTCCGCCACCACCACTATTGCTGCAATCTACATATTCAACCTCAAAACCTGCCCAATCTGAAGTCCCACAAGCATCTGTCATTCTAGCCTCGAAAAGATACCATCCTGGACTTGGAGTGTAATAAACTGTTCCCGAAGAACTACTAGTTACAGTTGATGTATATACTACATTTAAATTTGGATACTTTAATAACCTATATTGATATAAATTCCCAGATATATTAGGATAAATTTCATAAGTGTTTCCGTAATTGCTGGAACAAAAATAGCCTTCTTCATAAATACCATTTTCAAAATACACATTATCTACATTAGGAGTGCCAACCGCTAAGTTCTTCTGCATTTGGTTTCCATTACTAAAAGTTGCCTTTATCCAGCCATTACCTCCGGCATTAGGAGATTTCAAGTCTACAGTAATTGAATTATTATCACTATTAACAATCTCTAAATTGTATGACACATCCCAATTTTGTACAGTACTAGGAGTAGAACAATTTTGAAATGTATAAGTTTCGGCACTACAAACCTTGCTTGATCCCGTCAATTTAGCAGCATTAACAGGAAAATATGGATCTTGAGGATTTTTATTCAATTCCTCAAGTAACCAATCAACACTTTCCTCAGTAAATGAAGTATGCGATTCATTTACGTCAGGTCCAAAATAACTATCAAATGGGATTTCGTTAGTACATACTAAATTCTGGTTTAATGCGTCACTCCAATCAAAATCAGGATTTTTAAAACCTAAAGCGCTTACTGTAGGGATAAACGAACTTACATGCTCTAAATCTTTAACAATCCATCTATCGATAGTAATAGTCCAATTTAACAAGCCAAATATAGTTTGTGAGGGCGACTCACCTATGACTGAATGTGCCAGTTCTCTTTGGGTAGGAAACCATCCTCCAGAAATATTATCCATATTTCCCCTTGAATTTACATTAGTTACATAGCGATGGTAATAATTCCAGCCACCAAACTTCTTCGTCTTGAAATAAGCTGATTTATGACGCGCACCAAAAGTTGGCATAAAATAAGATTCTAAGGTAGCTAAATGAAGATCTAGAACATCTTCATTTCCTTCAATTTTTAAGGCTTTTGCGGTACTGTATGCAAAATTATCATCAAACGTTGACCCACTAAGGTTCGTACCTAAATTGGTGTAAGGATTCTTATAAGCCCTACTACCAGATAACGAACCATTAACTATAGCCACTTTACGCAGATTTTGTGGATATCCTTTGCTATTAGCCAGACCATTTGAAAACAAATTATCATAAAATTGTGTAAAAAATGGATGGCCTCTAGTTTCGGAGAACCCTTGGGATATGGTTCTGCCATCCATATAATCTTGATTAAGATCCTCTAAGGGAATAAGCCCAACAGGAGGTATATTAATATAATTTAACTTGTGTTGTTCTATCAATTGTTGTTTCGCAGCAACTGAGCCTAACCATTTATCAACAAAATCTATAGCACCTACGCTACCTGTTTGGTCTTTAAGAACATTTAAAAGTGCTTGCACACCAATAGGGATATTTGCACCTAAATGTGGGCTATCTATACTTACCCAAAGCCGTGTATTATGAGGTATATTATGTTTTTCCATATACGCCAAGGCATAACGGCTTATCTGCCCACCCATACTGGGACCAACTATAACAAGTTCTTCATTGCTACCATTACCAGCCACACTACTATTTAAACGTTGATAAAGTGCAATATGGGTCATGGCATTGCGTTCTATATAATCGGCACCACCATCTATAGTTTTTGTACCTCTTTCATAAGTAGGATGATTTACAATAACGACATCATAGCCTAAGTCTCGCAATATTGGAATTATGTCTTGTCTGACTCCTGCGATATCATAATAAATCATCATTTCTTCAATAGAATTATGCTCATCAGCTGGTTTTGGCGAGTCCTCATCCTGTATTTTACGCGCATCTCCAGGATCGAAACCGTCTATAATAATGATAGGTTTTAATAATGTTGGTTGGGTATTACCATTATTGGTATGGTAGAATATGCGATAATCTAATTCGCCATAAACTGGAGATGTTTCATCATAGCCTTGAAACGGAATGGTAGATACAAATCCCTGTACATCCTCAACTAAAGGATCCATCATTCTATGCTTGGTTGTATTGGATAATTTTACATGTAATTTACCATAAGTGGTTTTTACTGTTCCATCTTTATAAATGGCAGTAAACTTTAAGGTTTTATAACCTGGTTCCTTGTAAGTAATAGGTAGTTTAATCTGTTTATACCCACCTTTGCTGTAAATTACGTAGTTACTATAAGTATCAAAATTAGCTGTAATAGACGTGATTTCGTTTTCACTATCTTCAAACCATAAATCTGGGTTAAACATATAATTAATTGTGCTACCTACGGCATAATCCAATAATGGTGAAACCACCAGTACATCGTGTTCTAAAAAAACGGGGTTTTCGTTTATTCTAGTTATTTGGTTATTTTCAAAATGTAAGGCGCCAAGAGACTCGTTTATCCTGTTATAGTTAAGGCTTTGCAGTTTTACATGTAAAACACCAATATTTACAGTATTTAAATCTTCCTTACCTTTGTAATCTCTACGGGCATCCTTATATGATTTGAATCTAGTTGTATTAGAAGACTTGTAAAGTTCCTGTAAGGCTTGTTCAAAATACCCTAAGTTAGAAGTATTTTTATCCTTGGAATTAAAATGCGTTAAATTAGCAATAGGTGTTGTACGGTCATATAAAAAAGAAGACGTAAGTTTGGTTTTATCTATATGTACCAACATACTATCTATATTAGGCTGTAAGATGTCGCTTTTAGTTTGACCAAAACCAAAATTTATAAACATAAATACTAGAATTGAAGTAATTAAATTTTTCATAATTTTAAAGTATTAATAAGTGAAACATGTTGTTAAAGGTTTTATTTGTTAATTGGGTGCTATTGGCGTAGCACCCTTTTTAGTTTAAGGAAAACTGGGGATGGCATCCCATTTAATATCGAAACGTCCTTGGGTAATTTCAATGATTTCATTGGGGTCATCTCTGTTCTGAGCGGTACATTCAAATGTTCCAGAAACAATTCGGTTTTTAAAATCGTATCGATTAATATTAAGTGTGCCACTATTTTCCATAGAACAATACCATTTATAAACCTGTAAATTTTCATCCCACCATCTACAACGGATATTTACATTTTGGTTAGCATCTACATTATCTTCACAGTTACTTTCATTAATAACATAAGAACCTTCCCCTATAGCATGAAGATTATGGATGTGTATGTCCATAAGACCTCCCGTTCCGCTTTTAAAATCGTGAACTTTAATTTCATTGTAGTCATAATTAGGTGCTATTCCAAGCCCAGTATAACTCATTCCAGAATCTGGTAAATTAAAAGTGCCCGTACCATCACGAGGTGTTAACAGCTTACCATCTATGTAGCAGCCAAAGGTATTTGCGCCCGTTTGGGTTATGGGCGGTAATGTAGGCGTAAAACCGTTGTCTTTCTCACTACAACATTGTAGTAATAATAGACTTAAAATTAAGAGTGTTGTTTTCATAGTGTTCTTTTTAAATTAATATAATAAATAATACTGCTTTAGTTGAGAGATGTTATAGGTTTAAAAATGCAGTAGTGAGATTTGCATTCTAAATTTAAACCTAAAGCAGGAATGTTGTTTTAAATAATGTGGTAAATATATGTCAGAAAAAACACTAGAAACATGATAAATATCAGTTTCTAATGTTTTTTTTAAATATTTAAAATGGAGTAAACAATGGGCAAAACTAAAGATGAAGTTGCTTATAACGCTTCAATTGCTAAACCCTATGATGATATGGATTATGGGTGTTGTTTTATTTCTTCAGAAAAAATGAAGAGGACTTTTTATATGAGTTTGAAGGAGGAATTGGAGCAGTATTCATAGCTCAAAGTCGGGAGACTTTGCGGAGCGGGAAGCTGTTTTTTAAAAATATAAATGGGAAGAGATTCCTGCTTGCGCAGGAATAAAAATAAAGTGAGATACTGAAACAAGTTCAGCACGACAACTTTAGTTGTCGAAATACCAATTAAACAAATCAGTCCTAATCCCAAAATTCAACCAAACCGTATTGTTTTTAAAGGTAGTTGCTGTTGTAGCTTCTGGATTAAAATTTCGAACTGTGATATCTGTAAATAGTTTCATGTTTGATGCAGGGTTTATCAAATAACCCGCTTGTAAATTTCCGTAAAAGCTTTTGGTTTTGATGCCTTGACCTATTTCTACACCAGTATCAAAGGGCCGGTCGTTATAATCTCTATAAATATCACCACCATAACTAAAGTTATCCGTACCGTTGTTGAAATCCAATCCTCTATTTCCGAAGATAAATTTAGCATTACCATACCATCGGTTGTAACGATAGCGTCCAATGAATATCACTTCACTAAAATTAGCGCCCCATAAATGCGCTAATGGCTGATTATTATGTGCATAATTTAAAACTATGGTATTATGAGAATACGTATATGGTCTCACACGGTTGTACTCAAATTGCAACACTAAATTATCAACTTTAAAGGCGTTATAATATTTAACTCCTAATTGATATCCGTATTTGTTTTTCCAACTTTTTTCGCCGCCTTTAATATCCCCTAACGAAAATTCGTCTAAAATAAATTGCCCGTATAGGTTCACATTATCATTCCATTTATACTTTGCGGTAGCTCCCAGTAATGCATTTCCAGCGCCTTGGCCAGTTTCAAATTCTATGGCACGGTAAAAAATAACCGGGTTTAAATAGTTCACATCAAAACCTCTATCGTTACTATTGGTCCACAATACCGACTCAAACAATCCCAGATTAAAACGCTTTGAGACATTCCAACTTAAATAATGGTTGGCGATGTATTTGGTTAAAAATGCCTTGTCTTGCACTACTTCATCACGCACATCTTTCATCCACATAAACGTATTGGTATATTTTATTTTCCAAAACTTTGTGTTTAATTTTAAAAATGGATGCGGACTGGTAACATCACTCACTAACAACGAACGGTACCCATCGCCTATAAAGTTTTTTCCATGTCCGAACTGAACATTCAAAAATTTAGCTGGCGAATATGATAAATAAGCTTCTGCCACAGGATAATCATAGCTATCTGTTTTAAAACGTTTTGCGATACCACGCCCAGGGATTATAGCAGGATCTGGACCAAAGGCTTTTAAACTTTCGGCATAGCGATTGACGTAATCAGCAAAACGCCCTTGACTTTCAAAAACCGTTGTGTAAAAATTAAAATTTTTGCCCAAACCTCCCTGAACCATAAACCCTCTGGTGTTGTTATAGGTTGAACCACCTTCTGAGTCCGTTCCTGTTTGTAAATCGAAAATAGGGTCTATAGTAAACCAATAGTCTTTACCTTGTAACTGCACCAAATGTTCGTTCCACAATTTTTTACCTGCCCATGTTTCGGTAGGTTTTGATAACGACTTTCGTTCTGCTTCAAAATCATGATATTTAGATACATCATCATATAAAAATGGTTTTGATGCTGTATGGCTGTTGGTGCCAATCAAATTCATAGCACGATCAAATCGCGCGTAATCACTATGTGTAAATTGAATATTTAATTGACTTGATAACGCCCTATTTGAATAGGGTTTTAAAGTCGCATTCACACTATCAAATTCTTGTTTAGCGGCAGACTCTAACTTAGTGAATTCATTATCTTTTGATAGGTCACTAGAATGCGTTGGATCATACTCTTCCAACGGAATTTTTATAGGCATTGAATATTGCTTATACGTGGGTCGCCCATTATATGTTGCAGGCATTATCTTTGGAAATAACGAAAATACACGTTTTGCTTCTTCTTTTAATTCGCTATACATGGCATCCACATACATAACCCGAAATTGTCCTGTGGTATCCACTTCAAAAAGCACTACAACTTCACCTTTATACTTCTTGCCCAATACATTTTGGGGTACTTTAAAATGCTTTGATATCAATTTATAGACATTGACATCAAAACACGTTTGAAGTGAGTCTATGGAAACATTGGAACATTCGGGAAAAACCGGTGGTTTTTCATAAAAATTTGTGTCTTGAGAAAAGGCTTGACTTTGAATTAAGAAAAGTAGAAGGGCTGCAAACTGCTTCATATGATAAGATATGATGTCTTTTTGGGTCGAAAGATAGTATAATTTATTTAGGTAACATATTGACATTGTCTGTTCGAGTGATTTTCTACAGAAAATTGTATCGAGAACTTTTTAAAATCTGAAAAAATAATGATTATCGATAAAAATTTCATACTTAAAAAAGTGTAAAATTCACTCGAATTGACAAGCCAAATAAAAAAAAGCCATTATCCTTAAAAGATAACGGCTTGTTGCATGCTAAATTACCATGGGCTTTATTCCACCATAAAAATAATTGGAAGCGTATAACGAACGCCAACAGGTTTATCGCGTTGTTTCCCAGGTTTCATTTCCGGTATTTTATTTACTACGCGTTTTGCTTCGGCTTCTAACTCAGGGTGCGGTGCCCGGGTTTTAATATTAGTAACGTTTCCTGTTTTGTCTATTAAAAATTCTACAGAAATCATTTGTTTTCCTGATAAACCGTAATTAGAAGCAATATCGCTGCCGTTAAATTTACGCTGTACCAATTGTGTGATTTTATCAGACATGCATTTTTTTCGTGCGTCGTTGCCCTTTGTTTTTTCACAGCCTGGATAAACGGGAACCTCTTCTATTCTGGTAAAATGAACTTCAACTATTTCATCTGGTTTATCGATATCAAGTTTACTATCATCAAAAGGCACATCAGGAGTCATTTCTTCAGGTGTATCAATTTTTAAAGCCTCTTTCATATGCGTATCATCATCAACGATTATAGGTTCATCAATTAATAACACCTTTTTTGCTTCGGTTTTAGGTTTTACCTCTGCTTTTGGTTCTTCATAAATTTCGAAATCCTTTACCGCCATTTCGAAAGTTTCTTCCCTTGGAGGTAAAGTCTCAGAATAATTGTCAATTGTATTCTCAAACTGCAGTTCTAATAAACCAAATGCAGCCAATAAACACACAATTAAACCCACTTGAAAATAGAGCGTGGAGTTTTTTTGTAAATTTGCATCATGCTTTTGTGATTGTTTCACGGTTTGCTCATTTTGCCGAATGAGCTCGTGGGATTGTTTTGAATTTTTCATTTGTTGTGATTTTTATAAAACTACAGTCAAATGTAATTCGCTAAACTAATGTCTCGCTTCGCATGCAAGAAAACAGCTATTAGTCTATGCTCATTTCATAATAATATAGTTAAAATGTTAATATTATGATAAAAACACAATAAGCATACCAAAAGAGAAATCCCGTAACATTTAATGCTACGGGATTTTACGCTTCTTCCAAAACTGCTTCAAACTATTTCAATCTCTCCAAAGAAGATATAAAAAAACCTCTGAAACATTAGCTCCAAAGGTTCTATTGATTAAATATTTTTTTTTAGATGCTTAGTCTTGTACTTGGAAAATAATAGGTAATGAATAAGGTACAGTTACCGCTTTTCCACGTTGTTTACCTGGTTTCATTTTAGGCAACAAACCAATAACGCGTTTGGCCTCTTTTTCTAATCCAGGGTGTGGTGCTCTAGCACGGATACCCACAATATTTCCTGTTTTATCTATTTTGAAAATTACATTGATACGCTGTCTTCCTGATAATCCTAATTCACCTGCCAATTCAGTATTAAACTTTCTATTTACAAATTTTGAAATCTTATCAGACATACAAGCTTTTTTAGCAGCATTGTTTCCGCCTTCACATCCAGGAAAAACCGGTACGTTTTCAATAACCGCAAATGGCACTTCAATATCTTCTTCTACTTCTGCTACTTCTATTTCTTCTACTTCAACAATTTCAGTTTCTTGATCTACCTCAGTAGATTCAATGACTGTTTCTTCCACTTCTTCTTCATCTTCTACAATCTCAATAACTTCTGGAGCTGCAGGAGGTGGAGGTGGTGGCGGAGGTGTTTGTAATTGTTGTGTTAATGGAATTTCCTCTTCTATTTCTTCTTCCATATTTACCATTCCTATATCAACTTCAGCCTTATCATACGTTTTGTAATTAATGGCATAATTTGCTAAAAACAGCATTAATGCTAAACCAATGGCGAAATACAGAGAACTGTTTCTTGCTACATTAGCTTTCGGATTTTTTTTAGGTTCCATAATTTTATTGTTTTTCCAGATTGCTAAAATAACCACTTATTTGTTAAAAAAGCAAGTGTTTATTCATTTTTAACTTGTATTTTATGTTTTATTGCTAATACCACACTTGTTAACAATGCCCCTAAAGAATTTGCAAGAGCATCATAAACGTCTAATGATCTTTTTGTGGTTAACGTTCCTTGTAATACTTCAATAATTATACCAAAGACGATTGCCAAAATTGCGGCATACCCTATCGCTTTATTAAAAGTATAATTATATTTAAAACGAAATACGAGATACCACAGAAAACACATGACTGCATATGCCAGAAAATGAAAGATTTTATCACCATAATCTACCCCAACATCAGGAACATTTTTAAGATGCATTAAACTTACCGTAGCTAACGCAATAGAGTATGGTATTGCAAGCAAAAGTGCATATCGCTTAAGCACCAATAAGAGTTTTATAATCTTCGGCGGATAACAAATTATCTATTTGGGACGCATCAGAATACTTGATTTTTATCATCCAACCATTTCCGTAGGGGTCAGAATTTACGCTTTCAGGTTCATCTTCTAAACCTTCATTGAAAGCAACTATTTCCCCTGATAGTGGCAAGAACAAATCCGAAACAGTTTTGACAGCCTCAACCGTTCCGAAAATCTCGTCTGCCTCTAAAGTTTCGTCTAGGGTTTCTACTTCAACGTAAACAATATCTCCTAATTCGCTTTGGGCAAAATCGGTAATACCAACAACAGCTAAATCGTCTTCGATTTTAATCCATTCGTGGTCTTTGGTATATTTTAATTCTGATGGGATATTCATTGTACTAATTTAAAAAGTTTTCGCAAATGTATTTATTCAAAACTACATTTCAAACAGGAAACCATTAATTACCAAAATTATAACGCAATGTAAGTCCTGAGCGAATGGTTGTTTGTGGGAACGCAGTTGAAATAGCATATTCAGCAAATGAATAATCAAAGTAGAAAATACCAGTTAAGTTCTTACTAAAGGCGTAATCTGCGGAATATTTAAGTCCCCAAATGGTTTGTCCAGAAGTGACCTGATTATTTTCTAAATCCAGATATCTTACTATGGTTTTATTATCCCTAATCGAAAGATCTGCTTTCATATTTAAATCGCTCACAATGCGCTTTTTAGGCCCCGCCATTTTAGACTTTATACGCACATCTTTAATACGGTATCCTAGACCTAAAGCATATTCATTCCCTAAAACTTCGGTCATTAAATTATTATCGAAACTTAAGGACAACAATCTGTCTTTTTTAATTTCAGCAAGAATCTTAACCGAATTTTTCATTTCGAATTCTAATCGCACCAACGGACTAAACATTTCTGTTAGGTTGATATTGCTGTACAATCTTGCATTTTTATAGTTGCCCGATTGATCTTTAGTGTTTGGGTTTTGACTATCATAGTCTATACTAAAATCTGGTCCGTCACCATAATCCAAATTTGTTTGAAACTGGTTGATGTTGTAATTTGAACGGTACCCATGCGTTACAGAAAAACGTTTGAAACGCTTTTTAAACCATTTAAATTTCATAAAACCGGTGTACTTCAAATCCCAGTTTGGAATAGGCACACTTCTAAATGCGCCCAGTTTTACATTGTTGGCATCCTGACCGCTATAAGCCGCTAAAAACGCAGGCAGCAATACTGCTTGACTATTCTTGCCAAATCCTCTAGGGAAGCCTTCCGCATCCACATCGTTAACATCTGCGCCGTTTGCAGCAGCAACACGTCTTGCGATAAGTAATCGGTTAGCCCTAAAATCATTAAAGGCATCCGAACCTGTTTCGTCACTTTTACCAAATGCGGTTTTTATTAATATGGTTGAAATATTAAAGTTTCCAAAAGTGTTTGGTGTAAGACTAATATATTCTGAAGTAGTTTCATCTACCCTGTAATTCTCAGCATAATTCTCAAAATAGGTTTTGTTTCCAGTAAGATCAATCTTCAAATCCCTTACCGGTTCCAAGCTTGCAGAAATATCCAATTGCTCGCTATGGGTTTCGGTATATTGTTGGTTAAACTGTTGAAAAGACGTTAACCATCCTCTTCTGGCCGCTTCATCCCTTACATCACTTTGGCTCCCAAATGTAAATCCTAAAGTGGGTTTTAAAGTCCCTACAAAACCTGGCGTTCTGGTATATCCTGGTAAAAACGTACCATTGTTTTCAGAATAATTTATTTGAACACGTTTGATACTCGTTAAAATATCAATGCCTGCATTTAGTAATTTAGCACCTTTTTTACTGCCACTTTTAGGTTTCACTACTTCCTGCGGTTTCGCCCCTGGAGTTCCCGTTGCCCTTGTTCTAGTTCTTACCGTTCGCGTTGGTTTTTTAACCAATCCGATATACCGGTATAAGCGTCCCATATCTAAACTCGTGTTTATATTGTGGGTATTTGAATTTTGAACTGTATTAATCTCTTCTTGATTAAAACCATCTATTTGTCCATATAGATCCGACCCTTTTTGCCATTGGAAATCGCCATTATATTGATAGGTAGCATCAATAAAACTAAAGGTTGGAATTTTATTTAATGGCAGTTGATAGGTAATGCCTAAACTTTGCGTTTGTCGGTTAGGATCTCCAATATCCAGAAAACCATCCCAAACATCTAGTCTTTTATCCTGTTCGCCCGCAATGAGGTTGTCGTTTAAAAAATAGTTTCTAACAATATTATTATTGGCAGCAGTAAAGTTTAATTGCAATGCCTTTGTGATGTTATAATTTATGGTGTATTGAAAATCGAAGGTGTAATTTCTTCGGAATAATTCCTCAATAGCAATATTATCGCCTGTTAAATCTACTTCCCTAAATTTTTGACGGTTGAATTGTCTGTTGATATCCGAATTTACGGCAAAACTGGTTGGCAGTAAATTAAAGTTGAATTCCTTTAAGAATTTCCAGTATTTCCCTGTGAATAGAGAATCGTTTTCTTTAAAAGGTTCAATAGTTATAGGGTTGAAGTTAAAGGCATAATTAGCGCCAGTTCTTACTGTTTTATTTACTGAATTTTCAATTTCGAAATCGCGATGTTCCACTTTATTATAGGAATAATTAAAAGTGAAATTTTCAACATCGTAAAAACGTGGTGTTTTTTCTGTAGTTCTATTTTTTCTAACGCCTATAAAGTTGATACTTTGGCGTCTTGTATAATCTTCCGATTGTTCTTTAATTTCGTCTCTTTCGGCTTCATCTGCGGCGGCATCCAAACGGGCCTCTAATTTTAAATCCTTATAAAACTGATCGTATTTAGGTGTAATCAACTCTTCACTTTGTGCGTAATTAAACGGAATTTGAACGCCCCATTTCTTTGGCAATAACTGACCCACATTTACATTGGTTACCACATCATACTGCTTCACATCTTCTAATGCTCTTTGACTTGGACCTTGCTCAATAGTTCCAAAGCCAGACGTACTTTGTCTCCCAGTAGCACTAATATTTGCGAAATCCGCAAAATTGGTATCTACACTTAATACGGCTGCCCAACCGCCTTCGTTATCTAAATCTGATAAACGGAGTTCGTTAAACCAAACTTGTGCACAGGCATCACTACCAGTTGCATTTTTAACACCAACCATCAATGTTCTCACATCTCCAAAATTTGGATTCCCTTTAATAGCCACACGATGTTGCCCAGTAACATAACCAGAAAATTGATCGCCTACAGGTAAAATTTCATCGCCTACAACATCATAGAAAGTAGGCAACCCATCAGATAAAGTGCCATCAGAAATGCCCTGTGCTTTTATTCTACCTAAAACATCAATGGGTAAGTTGATTTCATTTTGAAAAGGCCATACATCATCTCTATCTAAAGAACCATTTGGCGATTTTACCAATGGTACTTCAATTTGATAGTAGTTATCATTTAAATCGTTACCTATACGGATAAAACCGACAAGTTTCTCTGAAGCTGAATCCAGATACCCATTGTCTCCGTCCTGTGCATGTAAAAATAGTCGCAAACGTTTGTACTGACGCATATCTATATTGATGTTTTTGAAAACTGCTCTGGAATCCTCAGATTCCAAATTGCACACATTAACCACTAAAGATTGCTCGTTCTGTCTTACAACCGTATTGTTATTAAACAATTGTTCTGGCTCAATTCCCGGTGGTCTTACATACGAACCTTCATTATCAATGGTGCCAACGATACCTACTGAAAAATCGGTATTGTCATCAGAAGGGTCATCATTGTTTACTTCCAAAGACTGATTGTAACGTCTCCAATCACTTCTTACCAAATCTAATGTTCCAAAACGGAATACGGTGTTTTGAGTAAACTCTTTTAAATATGTTCTTACAAAACGTACCGAACGAAAATCGGTAATGCCACCAATTGCTCTTGTGCTTTTTGTAACTGGAATTCTAAACAAATACCATTTAGGATAGACAACATCCCCGTTTTCAAGAATTCTTCGGTTATCTTCACTCGGTGCATCAACGTTTTTTGTATCCACAATAAATTCATTGTTTAAATTTAAAGTGGCTGGCGTAATGTCTAATTCATATTCAAAATAACTATCAATGGTGTTCATTGTGTTATCTCGGTTAATATCCTCTACATCTGGTTGTGTATTGGCACTTCTATCAGTATCCGTAAACGTATCTGGCGTATTTCCTTCTACACCGTTGTATCTTTTATAACGGTCAAAAATATTTCCATCTGTATTTAAGAAATAGGTGTAGTTATCTTTTGCTGGATCTTCAAGTCCTCTAAAAGGTGCCATTGCATTATTGATCCTTGCAATACGATCCTGAACATCTGGATCAGTACTCGTAGATTCGACTGGTAGTTTTTCATTCGCATCATTATAACCATCATAACCTACATCTTGATTGGTACGTTCTTGCCCCGTTGTATCAAAAGCATAAATTAAGGATTGATTAAGCGGTACGATTGAACCCCAAAACGTTGGGTTTTGTTTCAGTATGGTTATATCTCCGTTTTCTGGTAAACCGTTTTCATATAATTTTCTTCCATCTTTAATGATATCCTCTGAAACATTTCCTAAGTTGAACACTAATTTTCCCCCTTGATTAGATGGGTCTTCCTGAAACGGATCTTGTAACCAAAACTCAATATATTCTACATTGGCTTGTTCTAAATCCGTTGACGTTAATTGTCTCGTAATCCCTGCCCAGCCATTACCATTTGAAATAGTTCCATCATCAGAAGCAGGATTGAAATTATAAGGCCCGCGCTCTGTTGGATAATAGGCTAAATCCAACGTATTTAAAACTGAATTTTGTCCCTGTACTAAATCTTGTTCTGGAAACAACTCATTAATAAACACACGGCTTGTGTATAAACTGGATAAATCTTCATCTGAAATACCATCAGGTCGTCTTGAACTGTAAAAAATGGGGTCAATCACATACCAGTTTAAAAAGGCACGATCAAATCCATTTTGAATTCCATTATCATCCTCAGGGCCAAAATTAACACCACCAATATTGGTGTAATTCCTTCCTAAATTTTTAGGTCTGCTTGATAAAAACCAAGATTGTTGTGCTTTTAAATCGATAGCGTTTTGAGTCCCTTCAAAATCATCAATATAAGATGTTGCTTCTCCATTTAAGTTTGTGCCTTTTGGTGCACCTGGTGCTAAATACGCAAATTCACCTCTTAATGAAATGTTAGAAGGTACATCGGTATCTATATTCGGTAATTTATTGACCAATCTTGTTAAGAAAGGTACTTCCGAAGAATAATTACCATTAAAACCAAAAATGGTATTATTTATAGGTTCAGAACCGTAATTTGCTTTTTGCGTAATTGGGCGTTCATTCAAATTTAAAAGTGTCGCACCTAACACAAAATTATCATTAAACTTATGTTCTACATTTACCCCCATAAAACGCTTTGTTTGCTGACCAAACACCGCATTATTTTCAGTTGACACTTGAATTGGCGTGTTTGAAGCCTTTAATGCTTCATCTAAAATTTGAACACGACCCAATTGATAATTTACCGTATAATCTACACCTTCTACCAACACACGTCCACCAGCAGTAACTCTTACCGAACCTCGTGGCACATTAAACGCGCCGATAGGAATGCCATCGCCACCACTAGACTTATAACGTCCTTTTAATTTGAATTTATTTTTTTCGGCTTCTTCTAAGGCTGCAATCTTTGTACTCTTATAAAGAATATCGTAAACGTATTTTTCTTGATCTAAATTATAAATCCCCGTTTCATAATCCTCGTCATTATTATTCGGGTTATTATCATCATCTAAAACATCAAATAGATACCTTCCAAAAGGTTCTACTTTAGTAAAAATAATTTTTCCATTTTGAGGTTGTACAGTTATACCCGGAACAAAATCAAAAAAACCATCTCCATTAGGCTGCGGATCATTATTAAAATTCAGTTTATCTAAATTGAAAAGCCTGATTAATGGAATACTTTGTAAACGCTTATTGGTTGCAGTAAAATTTGGATTCCCCATATCTGTCACTACAGGATCTCCGTTGATGTCTAAACCAAAGTTAGCTTCTTCTTGAGTTTCCCCAGCTTCGGGAACAGGTGTAATATAATTTAACGGCGATGCTTCATTATAAAAGATGTTCAACGTAAAATCATCTTGACTTAAATTGAAAGCACCCGTATCGTAAATGTTTTTCATCATTAAATCCCAAATAGGCTGTTGCACATTCGTGATACTACTTTTTAGCATTTTAAGCACCAAGGCTTTATTGGTAACAGCAGTAACATCACCATCGCCATTTCTATCGACTTGGTTTGGGTTTACACCATCGTTGGCAAATTCCCCAACTTGATATACCAGTCCGCCAACTGTAAATTGATAGGCAACCGCTAAAACTTCATCAGCATTTAACCTTTGGTTTAAAGATATATAACCCAATTCGGCGTTATACGTATATTCCTGACCGTTGATTAATTTTCGGGCATTTTCGATTTTACCATAATCAGAACCTTCATCCACATTATTTGATTGGGTGCCAAAACCACTTTGTGCTGTTGCGATATCTCTAATGGATTCGGTTAAGATAGAACCTGACCCTATTGTAGTTGGGTCAAAACCGTTATTTCCATTATCTGGAAAAACACTAAAATCAGGACGAATAAATCCTGGAGGCAAAGGATTTATATATATGTTGTTTGGAGATGATTCCCCTAAATCCTGTAATGCCACTACATTCCTTACATTATCGGTTCTGTTACTCCTGTTTGTAATATAAACTTCTAAACGGGTAATTTGCAAACCACCGTTATTGATAAACGGATAATCTCTTAAAGCTTCATCGTACTTATCTCTAAAATATTGCGCTAAAAAGAAGTGCCTATTTTCGTCGTAATCCCTAACAAAAAAATCAAATTCCTCTAAAGTACCACCACCTTGGGCTACAACGGTATTGGCTTGCGAGCGTTGTTCAGAAAAAATTCCTGTAACCGTTGTTCTACCAAATTGCAATTGTGCTTTTACCCCAAACAAACTTTGCGCTCCGGTAATCAAAGAGCTGTTTAATGGCATATTTACATTACCGACTTCTATTTTTTGAATGATATCATCTTCTGTTGGTGTGTATTCCAACTTCATGATTTGTTGAAAATCGAATGTAGATTGCGTATCATAATTGGCATTTACCTGCAATCTGGTTCCCACTTTACCCAATAAACTTAAGCTGATCCGCTGATCGAAATCAAAGGTGAAATTACTTCTGTTTCTTGGTGAAAATGTAGGATTATCTTGTTTTGAAAACAGAATCCCTAAGTCCATTTCTACAGAACCTTGAGGTACAACTTCTATAGTGTTGCTTCCAAAGATAGATTCAAAAAACCCTGAATTCACATAAAATTCGGGCAATAAGTTTTTTTGTTGCTCTTCAGACCCTTCTTTTTTACCATCAAAAGCATCTATTTTTTCTTTGTAGTAATTCTTTAGATTTTCCCTTGCCACTAAATCCTTATATTCTTTAGGGGATAAAATTACAGGATAATTAATGTTGAATTCACCAATCTTTTCGGTGTAGATATATCGGTCTGTAATAGGATCGTAAGTGTATTTAGTCTCTATACTGTTAGGTCTAGCGGTTTTGATAGTTCCTAAACTAAATCCCGTTTTTGTGGAATCTTGAACAGGTTGCTGAGACCATGCGGCAGCCGACAAAAGTAGGAGGGCAACTAGGGCGAAATATCTTTTAATCGATTTGTAATAGCTATGGTTAGTTATAGTCAAAATCTTTTATAAGTTTTTTAAGGCTTGTTTTATGATGGTTTCAACAGTAGCATCTGGTTGGGACATGATAACTTTGTCCACAACGCGTTCTGCCTGCTTTTTTGCAAAACCAAGAACTTCTAAAGCAGATAACGCTTCATTTTTATTGGTATTGTCTTTAGAAACCGAAACTTCGTCTATATCGTAAATCTTTAAAATTTTATCTTTTAAATCTATAATGACGCGTTGTGCTGTTTTTGCGCCAATGCCTTTTATAGATTGAATTAAAGCAACATCGCCTGTAGCAATGCCTTCCCGAACCTGTTTCGGCGTTAAAGATGATAACATGGTTCTCGCTATACTAGCGCCAATACCGCTTACAGATAGTAGCAATCTGAATATTTCACGTTCAGCTAAAGAAGAAAAACCAAAAAGTGTGTGTGAATCTTCTTTTATTTGAAGATGCGTGTATAACTTAAGACTTTCTTTATCAGGAATTTGCGAAAAGGTATGTAAAGATATGTTTAGAAAGTAGCCAACCCCATTGCAGTCTATTACTACATCGGTTGGGTTTTTCTCAATAAGCTTTCCTTGTATGTGTGTAATCATCTAAAATCCCTCTTGACCTGCCAAATGTAATGAAATTATTTGCGTTTCAATACTAAGAAATATCTTTTTCTAACTCCCAAATTTCTTTATTCTGCGCATGAATTACGGCTATGGCAGTCATATTTACGATTTCGTCAACGCTGGCATGCAACTGGAGAATGTGAACGGGTTTATTCATTCCCATCATAATAGGACCAATAGAATCGGCTTCATTCAACTCTTTTAATAGTTTATAAGTGATGTTTGCCGAGTCTAAATTCGGGAAAATTAGACCATTAACTTTTTTACCTGCCAATTTAGAAAACGGGAACTGATCGCGCAACATTTCATCATTTAAGGCAAAATCTGTTTGTAATTCTCCATCTACGATCATTTCTGGATAGCTTCGGTGTAACATCGAAACCGCTTCCCTAACTTTAGATGCCCTATCGTTACTGGAAGATCCAAAATTAGAATACGATGTCATTGCTATTACTGGTTCAAACCCGAATGTTTTAATCACTTTGGAGGTCATTACAGCAATTTTAGCCAAATCTTTAGCCGTAGGATCAATATTGATTGAGGTATCGCTTAAAAACAAAGGGCCTCGTTTAGTCATCATCACGTTAGTAGTGGCGATTCGCGTAGCACCTTTTGCCATGCCTATCAACTCCAGCATAGGTTTCACAACGGTTGGATAACTACGGGAATATCCAGAAATTAAAGCATCGGCATCGCCTTCATTTACCATCATTGCAGCAAAATAATTACGTTCTCTCATTAAGCGCTGCGCGGAATAATACGTGACGCCCCTGCGCTTACGTTGCTCCCAATACACCTTGGCATACTTATTTTTACGCTCATTTTCGGCTTCAGTCTTAGGATCGATAATAGTAATATCAGCTTCAAAATCAATCTCAGCCATCAATGATTTGATGGTTTCTTTTCTACCTAACAAAATAGGAATAGCTATGCCTTCTTCATAAGCTATTTGAGCTGCTTTTAATACGTCTAACTGATCTGCTTCTGCAAATACGACACGTTTAGGACTTAACTTCGCCCGATTCAATAGCAATCTTACCAGTTTATTATCAGAGCCTAATCGTTCTCTTAATGTGTTTTTATATTTTCCCCAATCTTCAATTGGTTCTAATGCAACGCCGCTATCCATGGCAGCTTTTGCAACTGCTGGCGGTACTTCTGCTATTAATCTTGGGTCGAATGGTTTTGGAATGATGTAATTTCTTCCGAATGCTAAACGGGTTTGACCATACGCAACATTTACCTGTTCTGGCACAGGCTCTTTGGCTAATGCTGCCAAAGCTTTAACCGCTGCCATTTTCATAGCTTCGTTAATTGCTGTTGCACGAACATCCAATGCCCCTCTAAAAATAAATGGAAACCCTAACACATTGTTAACCTGATTAGGATGATCGCTACGCCCTGTAGCCATGATAATATCCTTACGGGCATCTATAGCTAATTGGTATTTTATTTCGGGATCTGGATTTGCCATAGCAAAAACAATCGGGTCTTTTGCCATGACTTTGAGCATCTCAGGTGTCACAATATCAGCCATAGACAAACCGATAAACACATCGGCATCGATCATTGCCTCATCAAGCGTGTCAATTTTTCTATGTGTTGCAAATTCTGCTTTTTGAGAAGACAAGTTATCTCTATCATTTCTAATAACACCTTTGCTATCCAGCATGACCATATTTTCACGGGTCGCACCACAAGATTGATACAAGCGTGAACAAGAAATTGCCGCAGCTCCTGCACCACTAATTACTATTTTTACGTCTTCAATTTTTTTATTGGTAAGCTCTAAAGCATTGATTAACGCGGCTGCCGAAATAATTGCCGTTCCATGTTGGTCATCATGCATTACGGGAATATCCAGTTCTTCCTTTAGACGCCTTTCAATTTCAAAAGCTTCCGGTGCTTTAATATCTTCAAGATTAATCCCTCCAAAAGTAGGAGCAATCATTTTTACGGTTTGAATAAATTCTTCAACATTTTCAGTATCTACTTCTATATCAAATACATCGATATCAGCAAAAATTTTGAACAACAGACCTTTACCTTCCATGACAGGTTTTGATGCTTCAGGACCAATGTTCCCTAAACCTAAAACCGCAGTTCCGTTTGATATTACGGCTACGAGATTCCCCTTTGCTGTATATTTATAAGCATTGTTTTTGTCCTTTTCTATCTCTAAACAAGGTACTGCAACACCTGGTGAATATGCCAAGGATAGATCTCTCTGACTAGAATATTTTTTTGTTGGCACTACTTTAATTTTACCTGGAGTAGGTTTTGCGTGGTATATCAGGGCCTCTCTACGTTTGCTTTCTTCGCTCATAATGGACTAATTTTGTTGGATTCCCGCCTTCTTGGGAATGACAGTTTAAAAGAAAGCTTTAAGCTAGCTTAAAGCAGTTTTTCTTAGACCAACAAATATAACAATCCTAAGAGAGCTTACACTTAATCTTTTAGAAAATTGATGTTTCTTTTAAAGCCTGAGAATTTGGTACGTTTTACTGTGGAGTTTGAAATACAGATAACTAATAACCCATAAAAGAACCGTTTAATTTTACTAATCGACTCATTTTTACAGTTATTTTGAGCCGAATAGGCTTAACTAAACCAACTTAAACCAAAAATTTACAAAGACTGTTTGTTTGTAAGACCTACAAGGTTTTTAAAACCTCGCAGGTCAGAAATATGGTAAAAATAATCACAATTTTAAAAACTGAATATTTCTCTCTAAACCTGAAAACTTAGTTCGCTTAACCGCAGATTTTTTGAATACTTTTCTAAACGTGTCTTCCGTAACTTCTTCCCAATCTTTTTTGGTCATGGAAAGTAATTCTGGATGCGGGTTAAACAATGGTTCGTTATGCGGTTTTGAAAACCGATTCCACGGACACACATCTTGACAGACATCACACCCGAACATCCAATCGTCTAGTTTTCCTTTGAATTCAGAAGGGATGTTTTCTTTTAATTCTATGGTAAAATAGGAAATGCATTTACTACCATCTACTACATAAGGTTCTGTTATTGCTTCTGTTGGACATGCATCAATACAGGCTGTACATGATCCGCAATGGTCAGTAGTGGGACTATCATACTCTAACTCTAAATCAATAATCAGTTCGGCTATAAAATAAAAAGACCCTACTTGTTGGGTTAATAAATTACTGTGCTTACCAATCCATCCTAAACCTGATTTTGCTGCCCAAGCTTTATCTAAAACTGGTGCAGAATCTACAAAGGCACGCCCATGAACCTCGCCAATTTCATCTTGTATAAAATGTAATAATGATTTGAGTTTATCTTTTATAACAAAGTGATAATCTGTTCCATAAGCGTATTTTGAAATTTTGAAACTGTCCTTATTTTGCGCTTCCGAAGGAAAATAGTTTAATAATAGGGACACCACACTTTTTGAATCTTCTACCAGTTTTGTGGGATCTAATCGCTTATCAAAATGGTTTTCCATGTAGTGCATTTGCCCATGCATGTTGTTATTTAACCATTTTTCAAGTCGAGGCGCCTCTTCTTCTAAAAACTGCCCTTTACTGATACCACAAGACAAAAAACCGAGGCGTTTGGCTTCGGTTTTAATCATATTGGAGTAATTTAGTGTATCCACAAGTTTTCTTAAAACATCTAAATTACGATTTTCATTTTATAGTTGGAAAGAGATTTTATTTTAAATACATCCCATATCTATAGAGGATTGAGAATCGGCATTTGGGAAACAATTTCCGCTAGGTAAACTTTCAGGTTGATAACGCTTTAAGTTGGCATCATACAATGAGTTTTCTACAAACATTGTCAATAAATCAACTTCTTCTTCAGATAAATTCAAAGGTATAAAAGACTCCGATAGTTTATTTGAAGGTACTTCACTATTTTCTTGAATTGCTTTATTTTTATAACTGATGATATCTCTAATAGATTTAAAACTAGCACCATGACCATAAAAACCAGCATCTGTTAAGTTATAAAGTTGAGGTGTTTTAAATTTATAATCATCATCAGGATTTCCTGTAAAACCGCCACGCCCTTTTTTTGTAGCTTCATCTACAACTGTCATTATATTTTCTCCGGCCAAATCATTCATACCTAAAGCATGAAATTCCATACCATTTAAACCAGGTCCAGAATGGCAGGTGTAACATTGTCCTTTTCCAAAAAATAATAAGGCACCTTTTGTTTCGTCTTCACTCATCGCTAATGCATCGCCTTTTAACCATTTTTGAAAAGGTGCTTCATTAGATAAGACTGTTCTTTCATAGGCGGCTATTGCAAGTGCCGCATTCATTTTAGTATAACGGCTGTCTTCAGCATCATTCGGAAACGCCGCATCAAACAAGGTTTTATATGAAGAATTTACGATAAAATCTTTATCTATTAACAACCTATGTACATCCAGTCCTGCTATGGCCTGTGTTTCAACACCTTCAAAACCAAAAGTATTGGCTTCTTTTGGAGTACCTACTGTCCAATTTGCTTCGGTACCAAGATTAGCACCCAAAGCTCCAAATTGACCATTCCATAACATAACTTCTTGATAAGCAACATTTAAGACACTTGGACTTTTTATAGGTTGCACATCCAAATCGGTCTCTAAATAATTAGAAGATTTAATTCGACCTTCTCCATGGACTCCAAAACCAATACCTCCTTCGCCAATGCCTTGCTGAACACCACTTTGAAATCCAGCCGCTGCGTGATGGCAACTGGCACAGGAGTAAGTATTCATGCCTTCCTCATTATTTGGATTTTTTCCAAGCATAGTTTCATGAAACAATAATTTGCCTAATGCCACTTTTGCTGCTGTGATACTGTTTTTAGCATCACTAGGAATATCCGTAAAATTGTTTGAAGCAGGAAGTAATAATGATGCTTTAGAACCGAATAGATCTTCAATCTGTCTTTCTAAAATAGATTGGGATGGAATTGCTGCGTAATCATCGTGGTCTGTTGCACACGAATTTAAAAAATAAGTACATAACAACAGAAGACTGTAGGTTTTTAAGTTTTTCATATTAAATAGATTGGGTTACTATTGTGGTGTAAAAATAAAACCCAACTCTAAAAACCTTACATTAATTTGCTGAAAACCTCATATATTAGTTGTATTGTAAAAGTTTCGATGAAGCGCATTTTCTATCTTTGAAAAAAGGCTTGTTTTTCATGTATTTCAAATGTAGATGGCTTAAAACAAACCGCCTTGAGTTGGTCTTTTGACTTTCCCTAGGTGCTTATAAGCCTGCTCCGTAACTTCACGCCCGCGAGGTGTACGCATAATAAAACCCTGTTGAATTAAAAATGGTTCATAAACTTCTTCAATGGTTTCAGGACTCTCACTTACTGCCGTTGCAATGGTAGAAATCCCAACAGGTCCACCTTTAAATTTATCAATGATGGTGGATAAAATCTTGTTGTCCATTTCATCCAATCCAAAAGCATCAACATTTAAAGCTTCCAAAGCAAATTTGGCTATTTTAATATCAATACTGCCATTCCCTTTTATTTGCGCAAAATCTCGAACACGTCTCAATAAAGCATTCGCTATTCTTGGAGTGCCACGACTTCTTCCTGCAATTTCAACAGCAGCTTCCATAGAAATTGGAACATCTAAAATCATAGCACTTCGCTGTACAATAGTTGTAAGTAAATCGGTTTTATAATATTGCAATCTGCTTTGAATACCAAAACGTGCACGCATTGGTGCCGTTAACAACCCTGAACGTGTGGTTGCCCCAATTAAAGTAAATGGATTTAAATTGATTTGAACCGAACGTGCATTTGGTCCTGATTCAATCATGATATCGATTTTATAATCTTCCATGGCAGAATATAAATACTCTTCTACAATAGGACTTAATCGATGTATTTCATCAATAAACAACACATCACGCTCTTCAAGATTAGTCAATAAACCTGCTAAATCTCCTGGTTTATCTAAAACTGGTCCTGAAGTTACTTTAATACCAACCTCTAATTCGTTAGCTAAAATGTACGCTAAAGTTGTTTTCCCTAATCCTGGAGGTCCATGAAACAACGAGTGATCTAAAGCTTCGGTTCTTAAATTTGCGGCTTGAACGAAGATTTGAAGATTTTCCAATACTTGATCTTGACCCGTAAAATCATCGAATGATAAGGGTCTTAATTTTCGTTCTACATCTAATTCTTCTGGAGAAAAATTATCGTCTGTTGGATCAAGGTTTTGGTTCATAACACTTCCTGCTAAAGCAGAAATCTCTTTACTTATTGAATAAGCTATTATAAAATTAGATTCCCGTCTTCGCGGGAATGACAAAAAGTCTATATAAACAAATATAATGAAAAAGACCTTTAGAAATATTAATCAATCTAAAGGTCTTCTGTTATTTATAAATGATTCCTGCCTATACTTCGACTACGCTCAGTATAAACTACGGAATTAGTTTAATGCTGTAATTCTTCTTCACCGTCTTTTAAAGGAATATTTTGAGGGACGAAATCTACATCATGCCCTGGCTTGCTATAATCGTAAGCCCAACGGTGTACATGAGGAATTTCTCCAGGCCAGTTTCCGTGCATGTGTTCTACAGGAGCTGTCCACTCTAAAGTTGTTGACTTCCATGGGTTTTGAACAGTTCTCTTTCCGAAGAAAATACTACTAAAGAAGTTATATAGATAAACGATTTGAACGATCCCTCCTACTAAAGCGAAAATAGTAATAATCACATTTACATCTGCCAAATCATCAAATAAGGGGAAGTTACTATTTGTATAATAGCGACGTGGTAAACCTGCCATACCTATAAAGTGCATCGGGAAGAAAACACCATAAGCACAAACAGCTGTTACCCAAAAGTGAATATAGCCTAAATTCTTATTCAACATTCTACCAAACATTTTTGGATACCAATGGTAAATACCGGCAAACATACCATAAAGCGCAGAGATTCCCATTACCAAGTGGAAGTGTGCTACCACGAAATATGTATCGTGAACATTAATATCTAAAGCAGAATCTCCAAGGATAATTCCTGTTAAACCTCCTGTTATAAATGTTGATACGAAACCTATAGAAAATAGCATTGCGGGATTTAACTGCAAATTACCTTTCCAGAGTGTGGTTATCCAGTTAAATGCTTTTACTGCCGATGGAATTGCAATTAATAATGTTGTAAATGTAAATACAGATCCTAAGAATGGATTCATTCCAGAGATAAACATATGGTGTCCCCATACAATTGTTGACAAGAATGCAATCGCTAAAATAGAAGCAATCATTGCACGGTAACCAAATATAGGTTTACGTGAGTTTGACGCCATAATTTCTGAAACCAGTCCCATTGCAGGTAAGATTACAATATATACCTCTGGATGCCCTAAGAACCAAAATAAGTGTTCAAATAATACTGGCGAACCTCCTTGGTAATGCAATACTTCACCTTGAATAAATATATCTGATAAGAAGAATGATGTTCCAAAACTTCTATCCATAATTAATAATAAAGCTGCAGATAATAATACTGGGAATGAAATAATACCGATAATAGCAGTTACAAAGAATGCCCAAATTGTTAAAGGTAGTCTTGTCATAGACATGCCTTTAGTACGCAAGTTAATTACCGTAACTACGTAGTTAAGCGATCCTAATAGTGAAGATGCAATAAATATAGCCATAGATACCAACCATAAGGTCATACCCATACCAGAACCACCTTGAGCCATTGGTAAGGCACTTAACGGTGGATAAATAGTCCATCCTGCTGCTGCAGGCCCTGCCTCAACAAATAATGAAATTACCATGATGACACTCGATAAAAAGAATAGCCAATAGGAAACCATATTTAAAAACCCAGATGCCATATCACGTGCACCAATTTGCAATGGAATTAATAAGTTACTAAACGTACCACTTAAACCCGCCGTTAATACAAAGAATACCATAATGGTACCATGTATCGTTACTAATGCCAAATAAATGTCAGCATCCATAACACCGTCTGGTGCCCATTTACCCAATAATGCTTCAAACAAAACATTTGGTTCTTCCGGCCATGCGATTTGCATACGGAACATCATAGACATTAGTACACCTATAACTCCCATAATAGTACCGGTAATAAGGTACTGCTTAGCAATCATTTTATGGTCTTGACTAAATATATATTTAGTTACAAACGTTTCTTTATGATGATGTCCGTGATCGTCGTCGTGATCGTGAGTATCTGCGTGTGCTGACATAATCTTATATCGTTTTTCTTTTGTATTAGTTAATTAGAGAGTTTTTGAATTCTTTTTGCTCTGCAATCCAAGCATCATATTCTTCTTGAGTTTCAACTACAATTTTCATTTGCATGTTGTAATGTGATTTTCCACAAATCTTGTTACATAACAATAAATAATCAAATTCATAGCGTTCTAATGCCTCTTCCCCTTTTGCAATTAAAGGTTTACTATTCTCAACTCTTATTTCATTAATTCTTTTAACCTTATCCTTCATTTGTTGCGTGTCGCGCATCTCAACAGTTGTTTTTGTTGGGGTAAACCCAAACTGCGTGATCATACCGGGCACACAGTTCATTTGCGCTCTAAAGTGTGGCATATATGCCGAATGTAATACATCTTGCGAACGCATTTTAAATAAAACTGGTCTTCCAACTGGCAAATGCAATTCCGTAGTAATCAAATCATCTTGAGCATTTGGGTCCGATTCATCTAAACCTAAAATATTAGCACGGTCAATATCAATCAATCTCACATTAGCTTTACCTAAGGTATTATCAGCACCTCCATATCTAGCTTTCCAGTTAAACTGTTGTGCATATAATTCAACTACTAAAGGATCATCGCTTTCATCTACACCCATGATGTTAATCCAAGTGTTTAATCCATAAATAATCAAACCGGCCAAAACGATTACAGGAATGATAGTCCAGATAAATTCTAACTTATTGTTATCTGCAAAGAATAAAGCCTTCTTTCCTTTTTCACCTTTATATTTATAAGCGAAATAGTGTAGTAGAAACTGTGTTATCGTTTGTACAAAAAAGATAAGAATCATAGAGATCCACATCAAATTATCGATGGTTGGGCCGTGTTCTGATGCAGAATTTGACATTAATGGTAAATCACCATATTTTACAACACATACAATGGTTATAATATAAATGAAAGCCAGAAAGCCCATCATTAAATATCCATTTAATGTATTATCCTTATCTGTAGCTACCCCAGGTGTAGTGTCTTCGCTTTTCGCCTGAGCTAAATCGAAAATCTTTACCATTTGCCATATGGCAACTAAAATAAATACTAAAACTATAATTGTTAATAAAGCAGTCATTGTTATCGGTAGTCTTTATTTATATCTTGATTAATAATGAAATTCTTCACTTTCTTTTCTAAAAGGATAACCTTTTACTAGTAGAGGTGCTTTTGTTAAAGCAGTAAATACTACAAAAATGAATAAACCAGCGAACAGTAATACTGAACTTATTTCTGGAATACCTATAAACCATCTATCGCCAACGGTAGCAGGCATTATCATATTGAAAATATCTATGTAATGTCCAAATAATATTACTAAGCCAGCCATAACCACAAACCATGGAATACGCTTGTAATCAGCATTCATTAACATTAATATTGGGAACACAAAGTTCATCACTACCATACCTAAGAATGGTAATTTATAATCTTGGAAACGTGTTACAAAATACGTTACCTCTTCTGGTATGTTTGAATACCAAATCAACATAAACTGTGAGAACCATAGGTATGTCCAGAAAATACTGAATGCAAACATAAACTTTGCGACATCATGTAAATGGTTTTCGTTTACAAAATCAAGTACACCCTTAGATTTTAAGTAGATTGTGATTAAAGCAATTACTGTAATCCCACTCACAAACATACTCGCAAATACATACCATCCAAATAAAGTAGAGAACCAATGTGGATCTACACTCATAATCCAATCCCAAGACATCATAGATTCTGTATAAATAAAGAATACTAAGAATGCTGCTGAAATACGAAATGACTTTTTAAAGTTACTTCTATCATCTGCTGTATCTTGAGCGATTGAAAATTTACGTGAAAAATGTCTGTATGCTACCCAACCAGCAATAAAAATAAGCCCGCGAATAGCGAAACCCCAGATGTTTAACCATCCTGTTTTACCTTCAATTAGTTTGTCGTGAGCCACAACTTCTGGATCCATCCAGATAAACAAGTTGTAATGTCCAATTGTTCCAGATGCAATAGCAATACCTAAAACTATTAAAGCACCAGGTAATAAATAAGCTGTTATACCTTCCATGACTCTAAACAATACTGGAGACCAACCTGCTTGCGATGCTATTTGAATCGCATAAAACGCTAAAACACCTAGTGCAATCATCATAAAGAAAAATGCCGCTACGTAAAGTGCAGACCAAGGTCTGTTTGCTATTTGATGTTGTACATGCTCAACATGTTTTGCATGTGCATCAACTTGTACATGCCCCTCTTCTTCATTTGCGTGTTCATCATGAGCATCAGTTGCATGTGAATCCGTCGCATGTTCATCATGGCTGGGAGCGGCATGAGCTACTTCTTCTCCATGACCACCACCATGATGCGCTTCTTCAGCTAACATGTGCTCAACCTCTTCAAAAGATTTATGAGATGTCATAAAACCATATCCTACGCCCAATACGCCTAAAATTATTAGTGCGATAGAAAATGTCTTTAATTTATTTGAAAATGTGTACATATCTATATAATCTTATCTTCTTACTTTTCTAAATCTTCTTTTAACTTCAAAACGTATGCAACAACTTGCCAACGCTCTTCTTCGTTTAATTGATTTGCGTAACTACCCATCGCATTTTTACCATAATAAATAGTATGGTAAATACTGCCTTCAGTAATTGCTCTACCTGCATCATCATAACTAGGGATACCTAATATTTTCTCGCGCTTTACCAAGTTACCTTGTCCATCTCCTTTAACACCATGACATATACCACAATAAATAGCATATAACGGGCTACCCTTTTCAAAATCTACTTCATCAGAACTTAAAGGACTCTTAAGTGTTGCTTTTGCTAAGGCAAAACCATCGGTGTTATTTTCAATATCAAATGGAATAAATCCTCTTGGAATACTTCCTTCCGCTGGAGTTCTTGCCTCCATTCCATTTTCAAACATTGCATTTTCTCCGTAAGTTTCATAACCTGCAGACTCATACATGTTTGGCATGAATTGATAATTTGGTGCAGTATCCTTTTTACACGACACAGCAACAAATACAACTGCAATTACTACTATTTTAATTAAGCTTTTCATATTTATAATTAATGGGCTTTATCAACTAAATTAATTTCTACTGCTCCAGTTTCTTTCAACAAGCTTTCTAACTCATTTTCATTGCCGTGAACTGCAATTTCCATTAAAAAATGGTCATCCGTTGTTCTTGGGTCAGGGTTTTCAGCTTTCTTAAATGGCCACATTCTACTACGTAAGTAAAATGTAATTACCATTAAGTGGGCTGCAAAAAACACCGTCAACTCAAACATAATTGGCACAAATGCAGGCATATTTTCGATATAACTAAAACTAGGTTTACCACCTATGTTTTGTGGCCAATCTTCAATCATGATAAAATTCATCATCAAAATTGCAACTGTTAAACCTACCAAACCATACATAAATGCTGTAATAGCAATACGTGTAGGTTCTAATCCCATAGCCTTATCTAGTCCATGAACTGGAAATGGCGTATATATTTCTTCAATGTGATGTCTTTCTGCCTTAACCTTTTTAACGGCCGACATTAAAATATCATCATCAGTATAAATAGCGTGAATAACTTTTGAAGCTTCCATTGACTATGTTTAGTTTATTAATTTTTTAGCTTGCCCAGACCAATCATCACGTTCTGCTCTTCCTGGGAAAGAACCCGTAATACTGTCTAACAAATCATATTCTTTTTTGGTCATCTTACTAACCTGAAGGAATGTATAAATACCAATGCTATTTAATACTTCTTCCATTTTAGGTCCAATACCACTTATTTTTTTCAAGTCATCAGCCGTTTGGGTTGTTGCGTCAAAACTTCCGATACTTCCTAAAAGGTTACTTACTTTTTCAGAATTATCGTCTTTCGGCGTCGTTTCAACCTTAACTACAGGTTCAGCAACCGCTTTTCCAGACGTTCTTGTATCGGCTCCAGTTCCTACCAAACTATCTCCTCTTTCCCTAATATTTTTATAACGCTCTCCAGAAGATTTCAAAATAGTCTTAACCTCTGCCTGTGCAATTACAGGGAATGTTCTAGAGTATAACAAAAACAATACAAAGAAAAATCCAATAGTTCCAATAAAAATGCCAATATCTACAAATGTTGGTTGGAACATTGTCCATGAAGATGGCAAATAATCTCTATGTAACGAGGTTACAATAATTACGAAACGTTCAAACCACATGCCTACGTTCACAACAATCGAAATAAAGAATGAGAACATAATACTTGTTCTTAATTTCTTGAACCACATGAATTGTGGAGAGAATACATTACAAGACATCATTAACAAATAGGCCCACCAATAAGGTCCGGTTGCTCTGTTTAAGAACGCATATTGTTCATATTCTACACCAGAATACCATGCTATAAATAACTCAGTAATATATGCCACACCAACTATAGAACCTGTAATCATGATTACGATGTTCATTAATTCAATGTGTTGTACTGTAATATAATCTTCTAAACTACACACTTTTCTCATGATAATAAGAAGTGTGTTTACCATAGCAAATCCTGAAAATACAGCTCCAGCAACAAAGTAAGGTGGGAATATTGTTGTATGCCAACCAGGAATTACAGATGTTGCGAAGTCAAATGATACAATAGTATGTACAGAAAGTACTAGTGGTGTTGCTAAACCAGCAAGTACCAAAGATACTTCTTCAAAACGTTGCCAATCTTTTGCACGACCAGACCATCCGAAACTTAATAAAGAATAGATTTTCTTTTGAAAAGGCCTGATTGCTCTATCTCTTAACATTGCAAAATCAGGTAATAAACCTGTCCACCAGAATACTAATGATACCGATAAATACGTGGAAATTGCAAATACATCCCAAAGTAATGGCGAGTTAAAGTTTACCCATAACGACCCAAATTGGTTTGGAATTGGTAACACCCAATACCCTAACCATGGACGACCCATGTGAATAATTGGAAATAAACCTGCTTGAACTACCGAGAAAATTGTCATGGCTTCTGCAGAACGGTTAATTGCCATTCTCCATTTTTGACGGAATAATAATAGTACCGCGGAAATCAATGTTCCAGCGTGACCAATACCTACCCACCAAACAAAGTTAGTAATATCCCAAGCCCAACCTACGGTTTTGTTCAAACCCCAAGTACCGATACCTGTTGATATGGTATAAATGATACATCCAATTCCCCAAAGAAAAGCTGCAAGTGAGATACCAAAAACTATCCACCATTGCTTATTGGCTTTTCCTTCTACAGGTGCTGCTACATCCACGGTAACATCGTGGTATGATTTTTCCCCTGTAACTAAAGGTCTTCTAATAGGTGCTTCGTAATGAGACGCCATAATTAATATTAATTAAAAAAAATTATTTTTATTTAAGTTAAAATTTTGAAGCATGAACTATTTCACTTCCAACTTCTAACTTCCAACTTTATTATGCTTCAGTTGTATTCCTCACTTTAGTATGGTACTGCACATTAGGCTTAGTACCAACACTCTCTAATAAGTGATACATACGGTTATCTTCTTTAAGTTTTGCAACTTTACTGTCTTTATCATTGATGTCGCCAAATACCATTGCACCACTACTACATGCAGCAGAACAAGCGGTTTGGAATTCTCCATCTTTAATTGCGCGTCCGTCACGTTTTGCATCAAGAATCGTTTTCTGTGTCATTTGAATACACATAGAACACTTTTCCATTACACCACGAGAACGCACTACAACATCTGGGTTTAATACCATACGTCCTAAATCATCATTCATATGATAATCGAACTCATCATTTCCATTATATAAGAACCAGTTGAAACGACGTACTTTATACGGGCAGTTATTTGCACAATATCTAGTACCTACGCAACGGTTATATGCCATATGATTTTGACCTTGACGACCATGTGATGTTGCCGCAACTGGACATACAGTTTCACAAGGCGCATGGTTACAATGTTGACACATTACTGGTTGGAAAGCTACTTGCGGATTATGAGCAGGCGATTCCATTTCTTCTAAAGCACCTATTACCCCTAATCCTTTTGTATCTTCTTTTTTAGTTTCATCATCTGTGAATGTTTCTTCAGATGAATAATAACGATCTATACGTAACCAATGCATATCACGACTGCGACGTACTTCGGTTTTACCAACTACAGGTACATTATTTTCTGCATGACATGCTATAACACAAGCACCACATCCGGTACATGCATTTAAATCGATTGATAAGTTAAAATGATGCCCTATTGAACGATCAAATTCATCCCATAAATCAACACTAGGATCAGTTACTTTAGTTTCTTGATGGTTTAAAGACACCGTAGGAACTTTGTTCCATACATCTCTATCTTTAGTGTTGAAGATCTCTAACGTGGTTTCTTTAATGATATCGCCACGCCCCATCAATGTATTTTGCAACTGCACACAAGCAAATTCATGCTCTCCAGCCGCAGCTTCAATAGTTACAGGTTGTGTAGTATTGAAGTTTTGGTATAATGGATATGCATTAACACCTGTTTGCATTTCTTCTTTTAGACCTAGAGTTTTTCCGTAACCTAAAGCTAAACCAACAGAACCTTTTGCTTGCCCTGGTTGAATAATCACAGGAGCTGTTACAGACACACCATTTACATTAACAGTAGCATAACTACCATTTAATGCGCCATTGGCTACATGTGAATTTTCTAAGCCTAATGCATCAGCATCCGCTTTAGAAACCGTTAAGTAATTATCCCAAGATGCTCTTGTAATAGGATCTGGGAATTCTTGCAACCATGGGTTATTGGCCTGTTGCCCATCTCCCATACCTACTTTAGTATATAATGTTAATTCTAAACCTTCTGATGTTGCAGATGCAGCTAATGCTTTTGCGGCACCCGCCCCTCCAAGGACTCCAGCAGTTGCCGATGCACCATTTCCAGTATTTATTCTTGAAGAAGATGTTATTGTTGTAAAGCCAGCTTTATCTTCATCCTTAATACCAACACCAACGGCTACATCATGAATAATACCGCCTACAAAGGTTCTTTTCTTTTTATCATTTAATACAGTTGAAGTCGTTTCAACGGTTTTAAAAGCATCTCCATTTGTTCCATTAGATGAACCATAAACAAACACACCATCATGTAATGCTTTGTTGAATGATTGTCCACCTAGCACGCTAGAACCCCATGTGTCTTTTATATAATCATGGTAAGAACTATCGTTTCCAGTCCACTTCAATAAAGCCTCTTGAAATTGTCTTGTGTTGAATAAAGGACGAATAGCTGGTTGTGTCAACCCGTAATGTCCTTTCTTCAATTCTACATCACCCCAAGATTCTAAATAATGAGGGGCTGCAGCTATATATTGCGTTTCAGAAGATGTTTCATCTTCCTTCAAAGAAAATGCAATTGATAATTCTGTTTTCTTTAAGCCTTCCAAGAAATCAGCAGCATTTGGCAATGTATATGCTGGATTAACACCGCTCATTATGATGGCTCCAACTTTACCTGCCTTCATATCGGCAACTAATTGTAGTACCGCTTTATCGCTTCCCTGTCTTGTTTTAATTGGTGTAGCAGGATCAAATGCTTTACTATTTAAGGCAGCATTGATTTCTAAAGCTAATGTTTGTGCATTTACATCTTGAATACCAGTAACTACAACACCTTTGCTTCCTGCTTTCTTTAATTCAGAAGCTACTTTTTGAACCGCTTCGTTTACATGTTCTGGTAAATCGGTAGCAACTGCACCACCAACCACTAAACTATATAATTTTGCTAATGCTTGTTTTTGTTGACTTGGTGTTAATGGCACACGCTTATCGGCATTTGCACCTGAAAGCGACATATTAGCTTCAAACTGAATATGTCGTGACATTTTTCCATGATCGGGGATTCTAGTTTTAGAATATCCAGAATCAAATCCTCCACCTTGCCAATCTCCTAAGAAATCTGCACCGACAGAAACAATAGTCATTGCTTTTGAAAAATCGTAATTAGCCAAACCTCTTTCTCCGTATTTTGCTTGATACGCATCAAGAGCAGCAGATTCTGAAACTGAATCGTACTGAACGTGACTTACATTTCCGTATTTTCCAGAAAATTCAGCAACTAATTTATTTGTAGAAGGGCTTGCGTAAGTCTGTGTTAATAACACAATTGACTTATTTGCAGCCGCAACGTTTGTTAAAGCTTTAGTAGTTTCAGCATCAAAATCACTCCAAGAAATAGCTTCTCCGCCTTTTTTTGGACCTTGAACTCTTAAACTATCATACAATCCTAAAACAGAAGCATTAACCCTAGCATTCGCACTACCGTTGGTAGCAGCCAAATTATTGTTTTCTATTTTGATTGGACGACCTTCACGAGTCTTAACTAAAACACTTGCAAAATCAAATCCATCAGCAATTGTAGTTGCATAATAATTGGCAACCCCAGGAATAATTTCTGTTGGCTGAACAACGTAAGGAATTGATTTTTTTACTGGTCCTTCACAAGCCGCCAAAGAAGCTGCAGCTGTTGTAAAACCAACATATTTTAAGAAATCACGACGCGTAGTAGATGTTGCTTCTAATATTTCCTTATCACCTAAAAATTCATCAGTAGGAATCTCTTCTACAAATTCGTTTTGTTTTAGCGTCTCAACAATAGAGCTATTTTCGTTTAGCTCTTCAACACTTTTCCAGTATTTCTTGTTTGATGACATATTTTTTACTAGTTATTAGTTGTTAGTCATTAGTTTTTAGAATTTCTTCTAAACTAAAACTTATACTTTTTGTTAATTTATAGTTTTCCGCCTTCGGGGAAAAGAAAAATCATATTCTTAATAGTGACATTTACCACATTCCAGACCACCCATTTGAGCGACTGTTAAATTCTCTACGCCATACTTCTTGGATAATTCCTCATGTATTTTTTCGTAGTAGGCATTGTCTTTTATGTTCACATCGGTTTCTCTGTGACAGTTGATACACCACCCCATAGTTAATGGTGCATGTTGGTACATCACTTCCATTTCTTCCACAGGACCGTGACATGTTTGACATTCAACCCCAGCCACGGTAACGTGCTGCGAGTGATTGAAATATGCAAAGTCTGGTAAGTTGTGAATACGCACCCATTTTACTGGTTGTGCATCACCTGAATATTTTTGATCTTCGTCACTCCAACCTGCAGCAGCATATAATTTCTTGATTTCTCCATCATAGAACTCCTTAGAGTATTCTGGAGATGTTTCCCCATTATATTCGTAGATTGATTTATGACAGTTCATACAAACATTCAATGAAGGAATACCAGATGTTTTACTAACTCTAGCAGAAGAGTGACAGTACTTACAATCGATACCATTATCACCTGCATGTACTTTATGTGAAAAATGTATTGGTTGAACTGGTTGATACCCTTGATCTACTCCTATTTGCATAAAGTAACCAAACGCAAAATAAGCACTTGACAGTAAAAAGAAGATTGCAACAACTATCATTAAGAATTGGTTTTGCAAAAACGCTTTCCAAAGTGGTGTTCCTTCAGATGCGTCATCTACTTCTATACCTTGTGCCGAAGCAAAACGGCGTAATGTTTTGTTTACTAAATATAAACCTGCCGCTAAAAGAATGAATAAGATAGCTAAGGCGCCTAATATGATTTCGTTTGAAATTCCACCGGACGAACCCCCACCAGAACCGTCTTGAGCTACGGCAGTCTGAGCAGCAGCCGGAGCTTTCTTTTCTTCAGCAGTATAAGCTAAAATATTGTTAATATCATCATCTGACAATTGAGGAAATGCTGTCATTGCAGCACCACCATACTCATTATAAATTTTGTTAGCATAAGCATCTCCAGACTTGATAACACCTGCACTATTCCTAATCCATGCAGAAAGCCATTCTCTATCTAAACCTTGCTCATCAGACAATCTTGCTTCTACATTACGTAAAGCAGGCCCTGTCATTTTTTTATCTAATTGATGACAAGCAGCACAATTTGCATTGAATAGAGATTTCCCTTTTGCTGGATCTCCTTCCTGAGCTGAAAGTGATGTTGTAAACGCTAATAATACAATTAAGCTTAAACGAAGAATAGTATTGCTTAATCTACGGTGTATCACCTGTTTCATATTGTTGGTTATATTAACTTCTAAACTTTGGTATGGTTTTTTCATTAAACATTTGAAAAAACACAGTTGTAAAATCTCTGGCAAAAGTAATATTAAAAGTCGATTTGAGAAATGTTAGCGAACTGTTAATTGCTAATTTAGAGAAATTCTAAATAAGAAAACATCTATGACTTACGTTTATATCGCATACATTTGCATAAGATAACTAAAAATGAATTACATGAATTTAAAACGTCTATCGGTAACAGTTATATGTTCAGTTTTTCTATCATTTTACGGTCATTCCCAAGAAGGTAAGGTTACTGTAAATCAGGATAAAAGAATTACAAAACTATTAGATTTAAAAAAGGAAATGAATCGGAACGAAACCGATTCTAGGAGGTATAAAATACAAGTGTATTCTGGTAGTCGTTCTGGAGCTCAAAATGCCCAAAAAGATTTTGCAGATGCGTATGGTCAATGGCGACCAGTAATGCATTACGAAACACCAAATTTCAAGGTTTGGGCTGGAAATTTTAGCACGCGATTAGAAGCAGATCGTGCTTTGCAAAGAATTAAACGCAAGTTTCCTGCGGCTTTTATCTTTAAGCCGAAGAAAACATAACACCAATTAAACCTTAAATTGTTCTAAGACATATAAAATTAGCACAAAAGAAAGGCGAACCAATTTAAATTGGTTCGCCTTTCTTTTTTAGAAGTGAAAATTATTTATTTCAATTTTTTCTTAACCTCAACTTCGTGGAAAGCTTCTACTATATCGCCTTCTTTAATGTCGTTATAGTTTTTAAGTTGCATACCACAATCGTAACCTTTTGCTACTTCTTTAACATCATCCTTAAATCGTTTTAATGATGTTAATTCGCCTGTATAGACTACAACACCATCCCTGATTAAGCGTATTCCAGAATTTCTGAAGATTTTTCCATTAGTAACCATACATCCAGCAATACTTCCAATTTTAGAAACTTTAAAGATTTCCCTAATTTCGGCAGTACCTGTAATTTCTTCCTTAAGCTCTGGAGATAGCATACCTTCCATGGCATCCTTAAGATCGTTTATGGCATCGTAAATAATGGAGTATGTTCTGATATCGATTTCTTCTTTATCGGCGATATCTCTTGCATTTCCTACAGGACGCACATTAAACCCAACGATAATTGCATCGGAGGCCGAAGCTAACAACACATCACTTTCGGTAATTGCTCCAACACCTTTATGAAGAATATTCACTTGTATTTCTTCAGTAGATAGTTTCTGGAATGAATCTGTTAATGCTTCCACAGAACCGTCCACATCACCTTTAAGAATGATATTCAATTCTTGGAAATCTCCAAGTGCGATACGACGTCCAATTTCATCAAGTGTAATATGACGTTGTGTTCTCACAGATTGTTCGCGTTGCAATTGTGCGCGCTTGGAAGCAATTTGTTTTGCCTCACGTTCGTCTGCAAATACATTAAATTTATCACCCGCTTGTGGCGCACCATCTAATCCTAAAATAGATACTGGTGTTGAAGGTCCTGCAGCTTTCACATCATTTCCTCTTTCATCGTGCATGGCTTTAACCTTACCGCTATTTTTCCCTGCTAACACATAATCGCCAACTCGCAAAGTCCCTGCCTGTACTAATATAGTAGATACATAACCACGGCCTTTATCTAAAAAGGCTTCAACAACTGTTCCTTGTGCTGGCTTATCTGGGTTTGCTTTAAGCTCCAATAATTCGGCTTCCAGCAATACTTTTTCCAATAATTCTTTTACGCCCGTTCCAACCTTTGCTGAAATATCATGAGACTGTACTTTACCGCCCCAATCTTCAACTAATAAATTCATATTAGCAAGACCTTCTTTAATCTTTTCAGGATTGGCCGCAGGTAAATCAATTTTATTAATTGCAAAAACAATTGGTACTCCCGCAGCTTGCGCATGCGAAATCGCCTCTTTTGTTTGTGGCATAATATCATCATCGGCAGCGGCAACAATAATTGCTATATCTGTTACTTGAGCACCACGAGCACGCATTGCGGTAAAGGCTTCGTGACCTGGTGTATCCAAGAATGCAATTTTTTGTCCGCCTTCCAATTGTACGCCGTATGCACCAATGTGCTGCGTAATTCCACCAGATTCTCCCGCAATTACATTTTCTTTACGTATGTAATCCAAAAGGGATGTTTTACCATGATCTACATGCCCCATAACCGTAACTATTGGCGCACGAGGTTTTAAATCTTCGGGTTTATCTTGAACGTCTTCAATAGCCTCTTCAATATCGGCGGTAACAAATTCTACTTCATAACCAAATTCATCTGCAACAATAGATAATGTTTCAGCATCTAAACGCTGATTCATGGTTACCATCATTCCTAACGACATACAAGCCGAAATAATTTCAGTTACCCCAACATCCATCATTGTAGCAACTTCACTTGCAGTTACAAACTCTGTAACTTTAAGGATTTTGCTTTCTGCAGCTTCTATTTGCTGATCAATCTCAGTCTGCTCTCTATGCTTATCTCTTTTATCTCTTCTGTTTTTAGCGCCTCGTCCTTTGTTTGATTTTCCTTGTAATTTTTCAAGTGTTTCACGCACTTGTTTTTTTACATCTTCTTCAGAAGGCTCTTCTTTTACAATATTTCTACGACCTTGACCAGGTTTTCCTTTAAACCTATCGTTTCCACGGTTTCCAGGACCTCTATTTTGTCCACCAGTACCAGAACCACCAGGGCCAACTTTACTGATACGACGACGCTTTTTCTTAGGGTCTCCCGCTTTCGCATCTGGTTTTTTATCTTCTTTCTTCTTCTTTGGCTTATTGAACTTCGATAAATCAATTTTATCTCCAGCTATTTTAGGCCCTGAAAGTTTTTTGTATTGTGTTTTAACGTTTTCGTCAGGGGTTACCAATTCCCCATCAATAACTACCTGCTTCACTTCAGGTTTAGAAGCTTCTTTTGCTTCGGTGACAGGTTTTTTATCGACAACTGGTTTTTCTTCAGTCTTAGGGGTTTCTGCTTTTGCAACTTCCTCTTTGACTTCTTTTACAACAGGCTTTTCAGCTTCAACTGGTTTTTCAGCAGCAGGTTTTTCTTCAGGTTTTTTAGAATCTAAATCTATTTTTCCAACAGTTTTAGGCCCTGAAAGTGCTTTAGAAGCTTTAACCACCTCTTCTTGTTGCGCTTTTTCTCTGGCTTCCTGAGCTTTTTGCCTTTCCTCTAATTCTTTTTCACGCTTAATACGTAAATCTTCCTTTTCCTTAAGCTTAGCTTCACTAACTTCTTGCGACTTCATTTTCTTGTTCGCATCCGTCTCAAATTCATCTGAAAGGATATTATAAGTCTCCTCAGAAATTTTTGTAGTAGGACGCTTTTCAATTTCCACGCCTTTGGAATCCAAAAATTCCACAGCGCGATCTAAAGAAATGTTCAGTTCGCGTAAAACTTTATTTAATCTAATTGTGTCAGCCATAAATTGCCTTTAAAATCTCAAATATAATATGAATACCTGTTCAATTCCAATTTCTTATGAAATTGAATTGGTATTTACTCTTCGAATTCTTCCTTAAGAATTCTAATAACATCATTAATTGTCTCTTCTTCCAAGTCGATTCTTTTTACCAAATCGGCAACATCTTGTTCCAATACACTTTTTGCAGTATCTAATCCAGCTTTACTGAATTCTGCAATAATCCAATCTTCAATTTCATCAGAGAACTCTCTTAATTCTACATCTTCCTCAGCACCTTCCCTAAATACATCTATTTCATAACCAGTTAATTGACCAGCCAGACGAATATTATGTCCGCCTCTACCAATCGCTTTACTTACTTCCTCTGGTTTTAAAATTACCTCAGCGCGTTTTGTTTCTTCATTTAATTTAACTGAAGTAACACGCGCAGGACTTAATGCTCTAGTCACGAATAATTGCTCATTGTTCGTGTAATTGATAACATCAATATTTTCATTTCCTAATTCACGAACAATCCCGTGGATTCTTGAACCTTTCATACCTACACAAGCACCAACTGGGTCTATTCTATCATCATAAGAATCTACAGCTACTTTTGCTTTTTCACCAGGAATTCTCACTACTTTTTTAATGGTAATTAAACCATCAAAAACTTCTGGTATTTCCTGTTCGAATAATTTCTCTAAAAATACTGGGGAACTTCTAGACATAATTATTGTAGGTTTTGCGCCTTTAAGCTCCACGCTGTCAATAACACCTCTTACATTATCTCCTTTTCTAAAGAAATCTGACGGAATTTGTCTGTCTTTTGGCAATACAATTTCATTGCCATCATCATCCAACAAAATTACAGCTCTATGACGAATGTGGTGTACTTCAGCAGTATAAATCTCGCCTACTAAATCTTTAAATTGCTTGTAGATTATGGTGTTATCGTGCTCATGAATCTTAGAAATCAAGTTTTGGCGTAATGCTAAAATAGCACGTCTTCCTAGATCTATTAATTTCACTTCCTCGGATACATCTTCACCTACTTCAAAATCTGGCTCAATTTTACGAGCTTCAGATAAGGAAATTTCTTGATTTGGTTCTTCCACTTCCCCATCGGCAACCACAACACGGTTTCTCCATATTTCCAAATCTCCTTTATCGGGATTTACAATAATATCAAAATTATCGTCATCTCCAAATTTCTTTTTTAAAGCACTTCTAAAAACATCTTCTAGAATAGCCATAAGTGTCACACGATCAATAAGTTTATCGTCTTTGAATTCTGAGAAAGATTCAATTAACGCAACATTTTCCATATCTCTACTTAAATTAAAATTTTATCATAACTTTTGCTTCTACAATATCATCATAAGCAACATTAGCTTGCTTATTTACGGTAACCTTACCTTTTCCAATAGGTTTTGGTTCTCTTGTTTTCCATTCTAAAACAATGGCACTATCTGTAGCTTCGGTTAAAACACCCTCTAGTTTATCAGATGTTGTTTTAACACTTAGCGATCTATTTACATGTCTTTTATATTGTCTTGTGTTTACTAATGGTTCTGTTGCACCAGCCGACATGACTTCTAAAGAAAAATCTACTTCTTCCCGATCCAAGTTATGCTCTATGGCCCTGCTTATAAACATACAGTCTTCTACTTGCACACCATTATCGCCATCAAGAACAACTTTAATATGGTTTGCTTCGCTAATATTGAAACTTATCAAAAACAAGTCAGGGCGTTCATTTAGCCCGTCATCTAATAAATTTTTTACTGTATTTCTAAACATTTTTAGTATAAAAAGAGGGGACTTTCCGTCCCCTCATATTTAATTCTCGCCTTTCAACGGCGCAAATATAATATATTTTATTGATTTCTAAAGAATTTATCCTTATTTTTATGAAGCTAACATCTCCCTAATATGAAAAAAATACTAGTCCCTACCGATTTTTCAGAACAAGCTGAAAATGCGCTAGAAGTAGCTGCCCAATTGGCAAAACAACACCATAGCGAAATTTATCTGCTAAATGTATTAGATCTTCCTTTACACGAAGTGGATGCTTTAAGCACGTATCGAGATTTGCCAGAAGCCATGTTTTTTATGAAATTGGCCCATAAGAAATTTAAAAAGCTAAAAGAAAAAGACTATTTACAAGGTATTACAGTTCATGAGGCTATAGAATTTCATGATATTTTTAAAGGCATTTATCACGTTTGCGAAAAAAATAACATCGATTTTATTATCATGGGATCTCATGGTGCGAGCGGATTTAAGGAATTATTGATTGGCTCTAACACCGAAAAAGTGGTTCGTACTTCTGAAGTACCTGTTTTGGTTGTAAAAAAGAGGCACGAACTTTTTAAGATTGAAAGTTTTGTATTTGCTTCTGATTTTAAAGACGAATCTAAAGTGCCCTTTTTAAAAGCTCTAAAATTTGCGGAATCATTTGAGGTTGAAATGCATTTATTAATGGTAGTTACGGCCAATAAATTTATTACTACTGCCGAAGCTAAAGCACGAATACAAGGGTTTTTAGATACTGTAACCCATAGTTATTGCACCATCCATATTTATAATGATGAAACGATTGAAAAAGGCATTATGAATTTTTCGCAGTCTGTCGATGCAGATTTAATTGGCATGAGCACTCATGGCAGACAAGGATTGTCTCACTTTTTTAATGGCAGTATTAGTGAGGATTTGGTAAATCATGCACGGAGACCGGTGATTACTTTTAAGATTTAGAAAGTTATCGTGCAAAGTTGTATTAATTTAAAGTTCTTATGCTTTCAAAAAAAATACAAAAATGAAATATGGTGTTTTAAAAACTAAATTAGACTAAAAACAATCTCCAAAAATAATTTTCGCGCAAACCTGCCTAAAGGTCGGCAGGCAGGGCCGCGGACGCGCAAAGGATTAAGATAGACAAAAATTACGCAGAGGTACACCGAGTTTGCGCAGGGCGACACAGAGCAAAAAGTAAAAAAAAAATAAAATTTTAATGATTGATGAACTATTTCTCTGCTAATCTCCATGGTTCTCTATGAGACTCTGCGTAATAATTTTATCGTACAAACTTCCTGACTTCGTAGGAATGACAAAAAACAAAAAGTCCTCACTTTAAAAGCAAGGACTTTATTCAATTTTTGTTGGCCTACTAGGGCTCGAACCTAGACTCTTTGGTACCAAAAACCAACGTGTTGCCAGTTACACCATAGGCCAATACTTAATTGAGGCTGCAAATTTAGTATAAAGTTTTATTTCTACAAGCATTTTTTAGAAAAATATCCTATCAAAATAGTCCGATTTAAAAATTTTGAGTTTTTGCTAGAATCTTTCTACTTGCGAACGCGTTAATGTTAACAGGAGTATAATATTTATTCCTGTTTCATATTTATATATTAAATTCGCCAAACCAAACAAATACAGATTTTAGATGCTAGATTTTAATTTTAAAAAATGGAATACCATATTAGGTTGGTTCTCTTTTTTAATTGCCTTGATAACATATAGTTTAACGGTAGAGCCTACGGTTAGTTTTTGGGATGCCGGCGAATATATTTTAACTTCAGCTAAATTACAGGTAGGACACCCTCCCGGGGCACCACTTTTCCAGATGCTTGGTGCGTTTTTCTCAACCTTTACTTTTGGAAATAACGAGGCTATAGGCTTGATGATGAATATGATGAGTGCCGTTGCGAGTGCGTTCACCATCCTGTTTATGTTTTGGACAATTACGCTGCTTTTATCAAAACTAGTCCTTAATTTAAATTCTTATAAAGAGGGAGACACTACTGGAAATGCTACTTTGACGAAACAACAATATATCGCCATTTTAGGAAGTGGTTTAGTGGGCAGTCTAGCATTTACATTTACAGATTCATTTTGGTTCAATGCTGTTGAAACCGAAGTATATGCGATGGCAACTTTAATTATGGCAGCCTTATTTTGGTTGGCATTACGTTGGGAGCAAGACATGGATAAACCTCGTGGAAACCGATGGTTGATACTCATTGCTTTTATTATTGGATTATCTTTTGGAGTACATTTTATGGGATTATTGACAATTCCCGTAATCGGACTGATTTATTTCTTTAAAAACTATAAAACAGTAACAGTTAAAAACTTCATTATTGCGAATGTGGTTTCAGTAGCTATTTTATTATTCGTCTTTAAATTATTGGCTCCCAATATCCTTAAGATTTTTAGTGTTTTTGAAATCTTCTTTGTGAACAGTATCGGGTTGCCTTTTAATTCGGGTTCTATCATTGCAGGATTGATTTTGGTCGCCATTATTGTTTATGCATTGCGTTATACACGACAAAAGAATTATGTGCATTTAAATACAGGGATTTTGTGTTTAACTTTTGTGATCATTGGGTTTTCAACTTGGTTGATGTTGCCAATTCGCGCTAATGCCGATGTGGTAATTAATGAAAATAATCCGTCGAGTGCGAGAGAACTTTTGGCATATTATAATTTAGAGCAGTACCCTGAAACACACTTGTTTTACGGCCCTCAGTTTACGGACCAATATGCTTATTTAGATGACAACAATCCTTATGTAGATGATAAACCTAAATATGAAAAGGACGAAGAAAAAGGCAAATATGTCGTTGTAAATAATTGGAAAGACGCCAAACAGAATTACAATAAAAGACATGCATCCATTTTACCACGCATGTGGAGTGGCGAACACGCCGAAAACTATATGATGTTTACTGGGTATTTAAATTTTAATTTGAAACCTGAATATCAAATGCAAAACGAATTGCGTAAAATCGTTTCAGATTTTAGAAAAGAAGTGATGCAAGGTAATGTTGATTATGAAGATTATAACAGTTTTTTAAAACGTTACAAAAGTTATATAGATATTGAAAAACCTGATTTAGTAAGCAATATAAAATATCTATTTGAATATCAATTAGGCTATATGTACTGGCGGTATTTTATGTGGAATTTCGCAGGGCGGCAAGATGATATTCAAGGAAGATATGACAATAACGGAAATTGGATAAGCGGTATAAAACCAATTGACGAATGGCATTTGGGCTTTTCGCAAGATAATTTACCAAGTGATATTAAAAATAACAAAGCGAGAAACACCTATTATTTCCTGCCGTTAATTTTAGGACTTATAGGGATGTTCTTTTTATTGAATACGGACAAAAAACGCTTTTGGGTCATGTTGGTATTTTTCCTCTTTACAGGAATTGCGATACAGGTTTACACCAATGTACGTCCGTTTGAACCTCGTGAACGCGATTATTCCGTGGTTGGCTCTTTTTACGTGTTTGCTATTTGGATTGGTTTTGGGGTATATGCCATTTACAATGCCCTAAAAAACACACTTCCAAAAGCATTGGCAGCTCCTATTGTAACTATTGCCTGTTTAATTTTAGTGCCAGGGATTCTGGCCGCAAACAACTGGGACGATCATGACCGTTCTGGGAAATATACAGCGCAGGCTATGGCTAGAAAATACCTAGATTCCTGTGCCGAAAACGCCATCTTATTTACCATAGGCGATAATGATACATTTGCGCTTTGGTATGCCCAGGAAATTGAAGGTTATAGAACCGATGTTCGGGTGGTGAATACTAGTTTATTTCAAACCGATTGGTATATCGACCAAATGAAACGTAAGGCTTATGAGAGCGACCCTATTCCGTCGCAATTGGAACATGATGATTATAAATATGGCACTAATGATTATATCATTATAGAATCTGTCACTAAAGACACGTTGGATTTAAAATATGCTTTGGATTTTATTCAAAGTGATAACCCAAAAACGAAATATAAATATATTTTGCAACAGCAAGGTGTTGATATTTCTTCGATTAGAGCACAAGATTTAAATAACAGCTATTTACCAACTGAATATATTCGTATTCCTGTGAATAAAGAAAATGTTCTAAAGAGTGGCATTGTAAAACCAGAAGATGCAGATAAAATTGTACCGCATATCGATATAAAAATCAAGTCTAATGCATTATACAAAAATAGATTATTAATGCTCGATATTGTTGCCAATAACGAATGGAAACGCCCTATTTACTTTACAGGAGGTAGTTTTGGAGATGACGATTACCTTTGGATGAAAGACTATTTACAACTGGATGGTATGTGCTACAAATTAGTACCCATAAAAACACCTGTTGATAGAGCAAACCCTTTCGACATGGGACGTGTTGATACTGATATTATGTATGAAAAAGTTAAAAGCTGGTATTGGGGTAACAGCGGGAGTCCTGATATTTATCACGATCCTGAGACACGTAAAAACTCTATTACATATCGCGGCAATTTAGCACGTTTGGTGGAACAATTGATTAACGAAGATAAACTAGAAAAGGCTGAAGAGATCGCAGATATTGCCATGAAAAACATGCCAGTGGAATATTTTGGGTATTACACGCTGCTCGAACCTTATATTGGTGCTTATTATGAAGTAGGCAGTAAAGAAAAGGCTCAGCAATTATATTTTGAAGTGAGTAAAAAATATCAGGAAAACTTGATGTATTACAGTAGTTTAACTAGAGATAACCAAGAACGTTTATTTGAAGATATTTATACTGATATTCAACGTTATAAAGGTTTGGTTGATGTTTTGTTAAGGTATGATACCGAACTAGCTGAAAAGGAGGGCGAAATATTTAATAACTATTTAAGGAAATTCAGATATTTTTATGGGGATGATGATGTTGAAGAGGAAACCGACATAGATGTTCCATTGGATAGTAATGCGCCAATTGAGGCAGTAGAATAAAATTCCAAAATCAAAAAACCAAATTCCAAATATCAAAAAACTAAATTCCAAAAATAACGAGGCAAGCCATTGTGTATCGAGGCTTTGTAAAAAATTTAAAACATGGTCTTAGTACCTGTAAAAACTCCAAAAGTTGTAAAATCTTTATTTCCAAATTATGTTTGGAATATTGACACTTCTGAAAAAATAATTTACTTAACTTTTGATGATGGCCCTACTCCTGAAATTACCGAATGGACTTTAGACATCTTAAAACGATACAACGCAAAAGCAACGTTTTTTTGTATTGGGGCTAATGTTGAAAAATATCCCAGTATTTTTCAACAGGTTTTAAATGACGGGCATGCTATTGGTAACCACACACAGCACCATATAAAAGGTTGGAAAACTAAAGCTAAGGAATATCTCAAAAACATTGAATTGTGTGAAGCTGTTTTAAAATCCCAAATTACAAATTCTGATGTTAAAGCTCCAATCACGAAAGCTATTGGGACGTTAACCGTTAATCTTTTCAGACCACCTTATGGGAAAATAACTTCTTCACAGGGAAAATCACTAATTGAATTGGGCTATAAAATCATCATGTGGGACGTTCTGCCTTTTGATTGGAAGGAAAATGTGAGTCCAGATGAATGCCTAAATAACGTAATTTCAAAAACTAAAGAAGGAAGTATTATTGTATTTCATGATAGCGTAAAAGCTTCTAGAAATATGCAATATGCATTGCCTAAGGTTTTGGAGTGTTTTAGTGAGAAAGGGTATCGGTTTGAGGTTTTGGATACTATTAATTAATAACTATTGTACTCATTAATAATTAACAGAGTACTTGACTTTGTTAAAAAAAAATGTCGAACTTCGTTTAACGCTTGATAAAAAACAGCTGTGCTGAACTTGTTTCAGTATTGAAATGATTTTTCGTCAGAGAATCATTAGTGTTTATTGTAAAAAAGCACTTTATCAAATTTCAAAATTGGGTTTTTAGCGAAAAACAGAGCTCAGAACGGAATTGAAAATCTGGACGAAGAGAAACGGAATAATTAATAGATTCTATAAGATCAATAAATATGCGTTCATCATTAATTTTAGTTTTGCTAGTTCTTTTATTTGCCTGTAATACAACTTCTTCAAATGAAGTTATAGACGGAATTCTAGAAGTCCCTGAAAATCGAAAAAAATCCAATTCTAGAACCCTCAAATTAGTTTACAAGGTGTTAAAGGCTAAAAAGGCTAACACCCAAAAAGCACCCATTGTTTTTTTACAGGGTGGTCCAGGTGGACCAACCGTGATTGAGGCAGAGTTCTGGAAAAACCATCCTCTTAGAAACAATAGGGATATTATACTAATGGATCAACGCGGAACAGGAGCTTCAGAAGCAAACTGCATCGAAATTGGAGATGCAATGTTCACTATTATGAGACAAGACCTTGACAACGAGGGCGAAATTAGGGCACTAAACTCTATATTTTCCGAATGTAAAAAAAGCATGAAAAAAGACGAGGTTGACCTTGCTGGATATACTAGCAAAGAAAATGCTGCTGATTTTGAGGATTTGCGAAAAGCGTTGGGTTATGAAAAATGGAATCTTTTTGGGGTTTCTTATGGTTCTAGGCTGGGGTTAACAATAATGCGTGATTTCCCAAACAGTATTAGAAGTACAGTATTTACGGGAATCTTTGCACCAGAAACGGATATTCTAAAAGAGAATATACCGAATTTAGAAAACTCTCTTTTTACTGTTCTTGAGCGTTGTGAGAAAAATGAAAACTGTAATAAGCGTTACCCAAATTTGAAAGAGCGCTTGTTGAAAGCAATAAAGAAATTACAATCTGACCCTTTACATTTTGACTATGAAGGCAAACTGTTCGTTCTAAACCGTCAAGATGCCTTGACAATACTTATTCTACATCTTTACGATCGTCGTTCCATAGGGAATATACCTTTACTTATTGAGGCTTTCGAAAATGGAGAAACTGAATCTCTTCTATATGCTATAAAAGCTATTGAAAATTTATCTAATTATATTAATTGGCCTATGAATTATTCGGTCATGGCTTATGAAGAACTTCCTTTTTATGACGAATTGGCTATGATTGAATCTATAAAACGATCTGAAATAGCATTTAATTTATCTATGTCTTCTGAGCTAGGCATAGGATTACTTAAGAATTGGCACTCTTACAGAGCTTCAGAGATTGAAAATCAAGCTGTAGTTTCTGAAATCCCAACACTAATGGTAAGCGGTGGTTTAGACCATGTTACTCCCGTTAGTAACGCTAAAGAAGCGATAAAGCATTTGAAAAACGGTTATGAATTAATTTTTTCAGATGAAGGTCACAATCTATTTAACCCGTGTTTTTTCCAAATAGTCGAAGATTTTCTCAACCATCCTACCCAGAGACCTAATACAGAATGTAGCTCTGAAAAGAAGCCAATCAAATGGAACTTGACGATGCCAGATCAAAAGAAGAATTAAAATGTTAGGAGATTCTCTTTTGAAAAATACATTTGAGTGACCAATTCTATTTAATGAAAACAGTTCCTTAAAACAAACTTCTCAGAAAATAAAATAACCTACAATTCAAAACCTAAATTAGCAAACAAGTGCGTTAGGAATTGAAACGACATCCTTTTTTTAAAATAATAAACATAAACTTTATTTAGAACTTTAATTTAACAGATAGCCACGTCCTTAGTCCTCGCTATGACGCTTAAAAAAAGATATAGTGGAAAGCCCGACCCTTTTTAGGGTAACGCCCAAATAAAAAAGTTTAGAATTTAAACATACTCCTGAATAATCCCAATAAGCGTATTGGCATCTTGCTCGCCGCTTTGTCGCCATTTCATTTCACCATCTTTGTAAATGATCAAGGTTGGCAAGCCTTTAACACGTAAAGCATCGGCTAGTTCCTGATTTTTTTCAACATCAATTTTAATGACTTTGGCTTTGTCGCCAAGAGCAGCCGCAACATCTCGCAACACGGGGTGCATTGCGGTAGATTGTTCATTCCATTCTGCATAAAAATCGAACAGAACAGGAATTTCAACATCAATTAGTTCCCCAAATTTTGACATATATTAATGTTTTGATATAAAATGTATTTTAAACCTGCTTGATCTTTTTTCGACACTATTTAAAAACGCCTATGCCAACAGGTTCACTCTGACTTATTTATAAAAATAAACAATTTTAGAGTATATACAACATTTCTTTGCAATTATGCTTTATTAGTGCCTTTTTTGAGTTCAATTACTGTTATTTCGGGCCAAATCCCTATGCGTCCAGGAAATGCGAGATAGCCAAATCCTCTATTAACGTGTAAATATTTGTTGGCTTCTTTATACAATCCTGCCCATTTTGGATAACGATATTTTACAGGGCTCCATTTTATGCCTAAAAGTGGAATTTCTATACCAAATTGCATCCCGTGGGTATGTCCTGCCAATGTTAAATGAATATGTTTTTCGAAATTGATGATATTGGGTTCATCAACTACAATATCATGATTATTGATATCACGTTTATTGAGTTCCATTTTGGCATAATCGAAATGGGAAGGATCGTGTGACATCAAAATATTAAACTCGTTATCTCCAATATGTTTTGTGGCTTCCTTTAAACTGCCCCGTTTAGGAAAATGTCTTGAAGCGCCCCAGTTTTCTACACCCAAAATATTAATATGTTCTCCATTGCGTTCTATGCGCCTGCTCTCATTCATCATTAAATCGAAGCCAATACTTTTGTGTACTGCCTCTAGTTCTAATTGGTTTTTTCCGATTAATTCAACATCTCCTCCGTAGGCATAATAGCCATAATCATGGTTGCCCAAAACAGAAAATTTACCGTCCTTCGCCTTAAATTTATCAAAAACAGGAATCCACTCGCCCATTTCTTCGGCTTTAGAGTTTACAATATCTCCAGTAAATAAAATCAGGTCGCTATTTTCCTTATTCACCAAATCTACGCCATAGGCAATATCCTCTTTACTTTCTAAACTTCCAGAATGGATATCGCTAATTTGAGTGATTTTATAACCGTCAAACGCATCGGGTAAATCCTCAAAATATAATTTGTGCTTTATGACTTGAAAGTTGTACTTCCCTCTAGTAATTCCGTATAAAAATGATGCAAAAGGTATGGCCGCAACGCCCAGTGCCAATTGGGAGAGAAACTGTCTCCTGCTATTAGAATCTACCTCGTTATTGGTTATTTTACGAACGGCATATGAACCCACTCTAAATAGATCTTCGCCCAGCATAAATAGTGTAATAAACATTATGGGCAGAAACCAAGTAAATAAAAATGCCAATGCATAACCATGCGCATGTGTAAAACTTTCCCCTCTTACAAAATTGGTGTAGCGGTAGATAAAATTGGCCATTACCAGTACCGATATCAACCAATATCCAGCATAAACCCAAATATTTTTTGTAACGGTTCTTATAGCCTGAAAGCCATAAAAACTAACAAAAAGACATAATAAAATGAGAATTATCCAGCGCGACATGTTTTTTTATTCAAATATAGCGGTATTCAAAATTACTATTTGAAAAATTGGAGATATTTAACTATTGGTTAAGAAATTAGTATTTTAACAAAAAAATAATCCAAATACATTATGAAACACCTTTCCACTTTATTTATTTCATGCTGCATATTAAATATTACAGCCCTATTTGCCCAAGATTTTGACTCAAAATTTGAAAAACTAGCTCAAGATTTATCTCATAAAATAGATACGAAAGGCAAAAAAAAGATTGCTGTTTGGGGTTTCGTAACGGAAGGTGGCGAACGCACGGCTTTAGGAAATTATTTAACCGAAGACTTTTCTATTTACATGACCAATTTTGCTGATAATTTCGAAATTATAGATAGAAAACATTTAGATATAATTCTTAAAGAGCATAAACTAAATTCTGAAGGTTATATTGACAAAGCCACAGCAAAAGAACTACAAAAAATTATAGCCGTTGATGCTATTGTTACTGGTACTTATACCGTTTTAAGCAGCACAATAAAAGTACGCGCTAAAGCATTAGATACTGAAACCGCGCTACAATTTGCTGCAAATATGACAAGTTTACCTATGAATGAAGATGTGAATTCTTATTTAGGTATTGCCGTAAATGGAGGCAACAATCCTAACAAAGGTTTTAACACACCTTTGAACTCTAATGAAACTATTAACAATCCTGAAACGGTTGATTCTAAGTGTAAAAAAATGAGCACAGGGGATGTTTGTTTTTCCAATTCATTAAATGAAAAGATTGTTGTTAAATTGACCTTTTTTACAACTCCTGACACTAAGTATTTCAATCATTCAAAAAAAACAATCATACTAGACGCAAAGGAAACCAAGTGTGTTTATGGATTAGTAGATAGACCTTTAAAATATCATATTGCTAAATGGAAAGATTATATAGATGATGAAAAATTTAAAGGAAATGAACACTACCTAAGTCATGACCATTATTGGAAGTATCTTAAAGACATGGGGGAACTTAAAGTAGAAACCTGCAAATCTAAAACTTACACTATCAAATAATCATTCAATTTGTTTTATAGCATTTTTCAAAGCTTCAGGTTCATTGAAACCTTGCCCAATGTGGAAGTCTGATTTTGACAAACTTTTTTGTCTTATTCCTTTTGAATCATATACTGCTATGTTCAATTCTAAATCGCAAATAGTGATTTCAGAATTTATGGTGCTTTTTCTAAATGTAGAATTCGCATTTCCAACACAAACATAGTCGGTATGCTTATCTAGCGCATCTCCTAAAACAGCCAAATTACCAGAGATTAAATTCGCTTTTATGGTTTCATTTAATTTATTGGGTATCAACAAATTGCCTGTACTATTATAATTGCTAAATATGCCATTTTGCAATTGAGACAAAACCTTATTATTTAATTGAAAATCATCTCCAAAAATAAAAATCGCCATTTCTTTGGAATCTATCCTGTTTTTAAGAGCAGGATTCAATATAGATTTTTCTAACAATTTAGGTTCTTCTTTGGGTTCTTCAGTTTTACCGACAATCTCTTTCTCTATAATTATGTCTCTGCGTTCTTCATCAGACATCAAAATTAAATCTCTACCCGTAACTGGATGCTTCCCTGATGTTGCAAAATATTCCATTGTACCAGAATTAGACACGCCTTTCCATACGGTATGGTTTGTTTTCAAATAACCGGGAAGTTCATTGCTACTTATTTTTCGGATAGCTTCAACATCTTTACTTATAAAATGGGTGCTTTTTGAGATGCTATAAACAAAAAATAATATTGCGATAAGAATTAAAATAACTAAGAATTTAAAGCTGTGTTTAGATTTTGCCTCTTTCTTTTGAACCTTAGTGCCAAATTCATTTTCGGTGCCATAATTAAACTTACCTTCTTTTGTATCAAAACCTTGTCCCGAATTTTTTCTTGGTTTTTCATCAACTTTTTTGCCTTTATCTATAAGCGCTTTTTCATTCGATCTTTGATTGCGGAATTTGAAAAAAGGTCTTGGTTTAAAGTCTATTAACCAAGCTACCAACTCATCTACTCCTTGTCGCTTTGGCTTAGTTCCATTTACTAAAAAATTAGTCACAACTCTTAATTTTCCATCTGGGTAATCCATTATGCCCTTTACATAATCTTCATCTGATTTTAATCCAAAAAATAAGGTTAACATCCTTTTATCTTCTAAACTAATTTTTTCTTCATTAAGGCATCTAACGCAGGCATTTCGTATAGAAGCAGGCGTAGAATTAAAAATGTATTTTGTTTTTCCCTCCTTAGTATCTGTATTAAATTTTTCTAAAATTGAATTTCTATAATCTTCAATTGTCTTTTGTTTCATAGTTTTTAAGAATCATACCGAATCTTTTGAAATCATTAAGAATCTTCGGAATAAGCTAGAGTTGCTAGCTATCCAACCTCCTAAATTTGTCTCAAGAAACTAGTTCATACTATATCAAGCTAATATAGAAAACAAATTTCTAATAAAAATCTTTATGCGGTTAGCCAATAACCAAATGGGAAGTGTTAAAAGCTTCCGCATTTAGATTTTACTTCCCAAAAAACTGAGTACTCAAATTTTTTAAACAGAGGCAAAAAGCCTCTACGCCATTTGGTTTAAAAACCCGAACAGGAAGAGTTATGTCAAATTTAAACAGGAAAAAATTATGAAAACATTTAAAAATTTAATTGCAGTATTGGGAATCATTTTATTAGGCACAAGCATTACCTCTTGTACTGCTGAAAGTATAGAAGACCAGACAGAAATAGCTACTGATGGCGATAAAAAAAATGTTATACCAGATCCAGATGAAGATTAATCATTATTAAAAATTACTTATTACTTTAGGGGAATGAAATTTTCAATATTTTCATTCCTCTATTTATCTTTAGTCTTTTTTCTCTTTCTTAATTGCGAAGGCAATTTTAGAGATAAAAATAACTACAAAATCCCCTTAGCTGTAAAAAAGGCAAAAGACAAAACCCTAGACACAAACACACGACTGATTTACCTTGATTCCTTTTTGAAAACCAAGAACCTAAAAAAAGATTCCTTGTTCTTGTCCTGCATCGTCTTAAAAAGAAAATTGCACTATAAATTAAAAAACTATGATAGTGCATTTTACTACGATAGATATTTGTTAAAGAACGCAAATGCAGTTTCAAACTATTTTTTTATGGGTAAAGCTAATTGGTACACGGCACTCATGCATTTTCAAAATAACGATTACGATAGTGCTTTTTATTATTATAATCAATCAAAGAAAAATTTTAAGATTGTAAACGATAGTACAAATACAGGCAAGCAATTATTGAGCATGTCCATCATCCAACAAATAGAGGATGATTATATAGGAAGCAAGGAAACCGTAGCAGAAGCCATTCCCTATCTAAAGAAAAAAAAGGATGCTAAATATTTGGCTTCATCATACAACGTACTGGCGATAAACCATCAAGAATTATTGAATTATAAGGATGCCACGACGTATTATTTAAAAGCTATTGAAACCACCAATTCTAAAGCAGATAAGTTCATTTATCAAAATAATCTTGCCACCACTTATATAGACGGCAAGCACTATAATAATGCCATTACATTATTAAGACCTATTGAGCAGGATTCTACCATACAAAAAAGCTCTGATCAATATGCTACCATTATCGATAATTTAGGCTACGCACAATGGCTTGAAGATAAGAGCAATACACAAAACCTTTTACTAAAAGCCTTGAATATAAAGATAAATAACAACGACAAGCATGGGCAAATAGCAAGCTATATCCATTTAGGTAACTTTTTTTTAAAAAAGAACCCAAATGAAGCTTTACGGTATCTTAATAAAGCTATTAAAACTTCCAAACAAATTAAAAGCCCAAAAGGAGAATTAGAGGCTTTAGAATTTTTAATGGCCTTAAAACCCAAATCCATTGTTTATAAAGACCGCTACATCGCATTAAACGATAGCTTATACAAACAAGAACTAAAAGCAAAAACCCAATTTGCTAAAATGAAATATGACGATGAAACCAACCAAAAAACCATTTTAAAACTAGAAGCTGAAAAAGCAAAACAAGCATTAGAAGTCTCAAAACAATACACCTATAAAATTATTTATTTATCTGGTGGTTTGGTTTTAATTTTAGTTGGCGGATTTATAGTTTATATTTTAAAACAACGCCACAAAAGAGAAAAACTCCAAGAAATTTACACCACCGAAACCCGAATTTCACAAAAAGTACATGATGAATTGGCAAACGACATGTACCATTTGATTAACAAAATACAGAACAAAACCAATGATAACCAAACCGATGTTGTAAACCAACTTGAAAACATATATCGGCGCACCCGAGATATTTCCCATGAAAACAGCACCATCAACTTAGATAACAACTATTTCTATTTAGAATTAAAAGAGATGTTGAACGCGTATCAGTCGCCTCAAATCCATATTTCAACTTTGGGTTTAAACAAAGCTGTTTTTCAACCTATAGACGATTCAAAAAAAATCACGATACTGCGAGTGCTACAAGAATTAATGACCAATATGAAGAAACACAGTAACGCATCAAATGTGGTCATCCGTTTTAAAAAAGACAAAAAAAACCTCCATATTGTTTATACCGATGATGGTATTGGTTTAAAAAAAACAGACCATTTTAAAGCCAACGGATTACAAAATGTGGAAAACCGTATTAAAAATTGCAACGGAACGCTTAATTTTGATTCAGACCGAAAATCAGGAGTGGCCATAAACATTTCCTTACCAATATAATGACGTGATGTTTAAAAAAGTTTTAGTTGTAGATGACCATAATAGCGTAAACTATGGCATTGTGCAGACCTTAAAAAAGAACACCCAAATTCCGCAAATTGTGTTTACGCAAAACTGTGATGATGCTTACATCAAATTCCAAAAAGCGTCATTCGATGGCAACCCTTTCGATCTTGTAATTTCCGACCTTACATTTAAACAGGGCTACCGCGAACAAAACATCACATCTGGCATAGAACTTATTAAGTTGCTCAGGGAAAAACAAGCCGATATTAAAATCATTATATATTCTGTGGAAGACAGAAAAACCAAGGTGCAATCCTTTACAGACACTTATAACATTAATGGATTTATCAGCAAGGGGAAGTATGGTTTAAAAGAACTTTTAGAGGCCATCCCAAGTGTGTGGAACAATATACTTTATACTTCAAAAGCCTTGGAATTGAGCAATCAAAACAACCTCTTTGAAATTGATGATATTGATATTTTTATATTAGAGGAACTCTCAAAAGGTACAAACCAAAAAGAAATAGCCCAATTGTTTCAACATAGAAACACAAAATCGACAAGTTTAAGCTACATTGAAAAGAAAATCAATAAACTTAAGGTCCATTTTAAGTCAAAAAACACCGTTCACTTGGTAGCCACCTGCAAAGATTTAGGAATTATCTAGCCGTTTATCTTTTTTATTTAACATTCATCTAATTTACACCCTTTTTTCGAGCACTTTACGGGAAACCGTACGGATTTTATCTGTTTGGAGGTTAGGTTTGTTGTTCAACTTAAAACCTCTCAGAAATGAAAAAATTACTATCAAGCATCCTATTATCTGCAACATTATTTTTAACGAGTTGTGGCGGTTCCATCTCTAGCGATGCCCAAGAAGTTGCAGATCTGCAATGCAAAGCAAAAAAACTACAACAAAAAGCCATGACGGGCGATGCATCTAGTATGAAAGATGCACAAGAGTTTATGGCAGAAGCAACAAATTTGGTTCAAAAAATGAATGCGAAATATTCTTCTTTAGAGGAAAAACAAGAATTTCAAGAAGCACTTTTGAAAGCTTCTTCAGATTGTAATTAACATATACATATATTTCAGATTGTTTGAGATTATTAAATAACTTTTAAAAAATGAGAACATTAACATTTAGTCACAAATTTTTGTCTTGCTTATTGCTATTAACCCTCTTTATTTCATGTTCCAAAGATGATTCGGATATAAATAAGGCTGATCCAACAGCTGTAAATCTAGATCCTAATGAGCTATCGGAGAAAGTAATTATTGCTGGAAGCAGCTACATTGAAACCGATTTACCCACACCCAACAAACAGATAAGTTTCAACCTTATTGATAATGATGATTTAGCTCTCCCCATAGAAGGTTTTAATATAACAATTAATTCAGAAAACCCCATCTTAGGTGCCTATATTCAATTTAGCGACAATAATGATATAAAAGCCAAAGGATACTTTGATGTAAACCTTCAATTAAATTCTTTTGGAAAATCAAACAGCCCTCAAGTTAAAAAGTTAAAGGGGTTAAATAACCAGACAAACATATTTGATGTAGATTTCAACGACAACATTAAAACAGGTGTTTTTTGTTACTACATCTGTGTTTATGATGAAGCTGGCAATATTAGTGCGCCTCAAAAGGTATGTACCACAATACAATTATTAGGAGGGGACTCTGTTTTGACTAATGAATGGATCTTCAAAAAAAGAGAGACTTTTGCTATTTCAGACGGGATAACCGAACCTTTTACATATAAAGTAGGGGATATTGCTTTTTCCTTTGGTGGAAGCGGCGATTGTACAGAAACTGGGCTTAGATATGAGTATAAAGGAGAGAACATACAGGGCGATGGCAAGATAATATTCAATAGCGATGGCACGTATTTGTACGAGGATAATTCGACTACAGATGTTCTCGATTATACTGCAACAAGGCAACAATGCACCCCTATTTGGTTGGAAAAGATAAATAGAAAATTCCAAAATTCAGGAGTATGGTCATATATAGAGGGCGATAATCGATTAGTATTGATTTCATATAGACGCTTCAGGCTAGATGGTGATGAAATAGCTTTTGACCAAATGAGGGAGCCTGGTAATGGAGACTTGTTTTGGGACGCTACTGTTGTCCTAAACGGTAATGAAATTCTGATTAAGAATGGTGACGGTGTTACCGAAGATTCTCTTTGGTACACATACACAAAATAACATCTAATGAAAATGTATTTTTTTTAAGAGTAAGAGAATGCAAATCGCTCATCTTTCTTTTAGATGATGAAAAAATAGAAATATCTACCACGGGTTCTTTCTATACAGATTATAACATGAAGGATCAAAGCTCAGCAGCAAATGCCAGATCTCTTATTTCAAAAGAACTATTAAAGAAAACAAACAATTCTAAGAACGTAGAATTTAGAATTATGTTAGATTCCAATAGCTCTGGAGAAGAGGAAGAAAGGGATAGAGATCTACAACACCTTGATGGTAAGTTCAAAAAAAAAAAAGAACAAAAAAGTATGAGGTAAATTTCATACTGATTATTTAAAAGAAGAACCCAATAAATAAGCTTTGGGAATTGCTATCAATAAAATCATATCATGGAACAAAAAGAAATTAACTTCGGAAAAGCAGCATTAAAAACACTTGAACTCATTATAGTAAAACCATTAACGCTGCCCTTTAAAATTTATAAAAATGCATTAATAGCGCTCTCAAACGGTAAAGCTGATGATTCTGAAGAAAGTAATTTGTCCTCAGATTTCCCTTTATACATCTGGTTAATCAGTATTTTTAATGCGCTTATTGTTTTGGCTTACCCAATAGGTGTTATTATGGCAATAAAGGGATGGAGTGGTTATTTTGGAAGTTTTGGGCTTTTTCTTGGCATTTTGGTTACTACCTATTTCTCTCCGCTGTACATAGGTTTGATTAGGGAGGTTTTACAAATTTCTTTGAAGGTGTTACTGTACTTGAAAATAATTTCTAAAAGATAAAACCCCTAGGTTATGATGAAAACAATAGTTCAAATTTTTGGGTACCTAACCGTCTTTATTCTAGCAACAAACTGTAAACAAAAATCAAAGCAAGACGATTTTTCGTGGGATGATAGTACGGCGACGGAAACGAAAAAAGCCTCTACCGTTTTAAATAACAGCAAAAAGAACAATGATCCCTTTACATTTGACGCTCAAGAAAAGAAACCAGTAGAAACGCTTTATAATGAATTAAATACAGAAATAACAGGAGACCCAACATACGGCGTGCAAGTTATTAACGGTTCGGACTTAGGAGAACAAATCCATGTGTATAATACAGACGCCCAAATTCTTTTTTTGGCAGCATCAAAACTCTGCAAGAATTTCAATTTTAATAGTGTGTTTGGTTCGTACAGAAAGGGAAATTTAAAAAATGGAAAAGAGCGCATAAAAATAGACCATTGTTGTGCGGGCTTTATACCCAGCCCCTATATAGAGCCCATGGAGTACTACCTCAATACATACTATAACTACAATGCTATTTCAGAATATAGGGACAACGTTTTTAAACTGCGCGACATACGCCAAAGTTTAGAAACCGAAAAGAGGGCAGCTTTTAATAAACTGTTGGAGGGTGTTGACCCAGAAAACCTTGTGTCTTACAAATTGGTAACAGCCTCAATAGAAGGCTACGATTTTAATACAAAAAAACTAAATATAAAGTACTATGTAAACCATAGTCAACAAATCGGCAGGAGCAATACGAAATCAAAACTAACGGCATTCCCAAAAAGCAACTATCGCTATCAATCCTCACGCACCTATCAACTGGATATGGCCGAAAACGAGGCCAAGGCAATTTTTGAGTATTATGCCAGCTTAAACGAGCGCAGTAAAAACCCTCCTTTTAAGCTGATAGTCAAAACAACCTATGCAATGGCCATACCCAAGTTGCAAACGCGTCCTTATAGTTTTGAGACCAAAATAAAGACCATAGAGTTTTATAAAATGGCTACTGGCTATCCAGTACAGCACAATAAAATTGCTGAAATACAGATCAATTACAATCAAAAAAATGACCAAAACCTTTAAAACAATAATAACCATGAAAAACTATATTGCACTACTGGCATTGGCTATCACCATAAGTTCTTGTGGGTCGGATAATTTGAGCAACTCCAAGGCCAAAGATATCCTAAAAGAATGCCTGGAAAAAAGCCCCGAACAACGTACTGCACGAATTACCATTGGCAAGGCTACTTTTAGGGACAGGGACTACGATAAGGAACTGCTACAAAAATATAAGACCCTTTTAGATGAAGGCCTTATAGAAATGACCATGATTAACGAAGTAAAAACCGGCTATAGAAAACGCAAGGAGTTTGAGGTAAAGCTAACCGAAAAAGCCTTAGAACACATGGAAAACGTGCCAGAAAACGATGGTACCGCAGAAGCCAAGACCTATAAGTATGTGGTGGATGAGGTTTTAGAAGTTCATGAAACACCATCTACTAATACAGCAGTTGTCAAAGTTAATTTTAAGGCCTCTGAAATAACACCGTTTGCCATTTTTGCCAAAAAGGAACCTTCGGAGTTTTGGCTCCAAAAACTAAAATTCACCAAAACCAGCAACGGCTGGAAATATTGTGATAATTTTTAAACAACCCTAGAATGAAGACAAAACATTATATAATTGCAGCACTTTGTTTCTCTATTTATTTAACCTCTTGTTCAAATAATGACGAAGAAATTGAAAATAAGGCAGCAGAAAACAGACCTCCAGAAAATTTTGCACTAAAAAGTATTGAAAACGAAGCCCTAAATACAGTAACATCTCCCATACTAAGCTGGGAGACCGCTATTGACCCCGACGGTGATTCCGTTTCTTATACACTATACCTAGATGAGGATGAAACTTTAACAAAAGTATATAAAGAGCATATTTCAGAAACGTCTATAACTATAGACGAGCCATTAGCGTTTTCAACAAAATACTATTGGAAAATAGCAGCTATGGATGGTAATGGGGGTACTACAGAAAGTGAAATTTTTTCTTTTACCACTATAAGTGAAAGTCTTAATTTCACATCGATTACAGACACACCTGCATTTTCCGTAAGAACTGGTTTTTCAACAGTAGTTTTCCAAAATAAGATATGGGTAATTGCAGGGCAATTTTTTGATGGAAATCAATATGTCAATAAAAATGACGTATGGTTTAGCGAAGACGGCGAAAATTGGCAAAAAGCTATCGAAAATGCCCAGTTTCCGGTAAGACATCTTCATGCATCCATTGTTTTCGACAATAAAATTTGGGTAATAGGAGGAAGGGGTGATGGAAATGACCCTGAAGATTTTTATAATGACGTCTGGTACAGCAATGATGGTATAAATTGGATAGAAGCTACATCAAATGCCTTTTCCGGAAGACATGATCATGCATTGGCTACTTTTGATAATAAAATATGGATGATTGGAGGATGGAATCTTAGTGAAGGCAGTAAAAATGATGTATGGTATAGTAAGGACGGAGTAACATGGGTTCAAGCAACTTCCGGGGCTCCTTTTCCAAAAAGGTCATCACATAGTGTGGTGGTTTTTGAGGATAAACTGTGGGTAATTGCTGGAAGTGGTAATGGAACATATCTAAATGATGTTTGGTACAGTAACGATGGAGTAACTTGGGAAGCGGCTACCAATGAAGCTTCATTTTCTAAAAGAAATAATCTAGTCACAGCCGTTTTCAATGATAAAATATGGGTTGTTGCAGGGTATAATAGCCCTAATTTTTATAATGATATTTGACACAGTGATGATGGTGTGAACTGGGTGCAAGCTGCGCCTTCCTTTTTCCCAATTAACACCTACGCTACCTTAGTATTTAATAACAAACTTTGGATCATTGGAACATTTCTTAATGGAAACGGTATTTGGGCTTTGGAATAGAACGGCCAACCAAAGTAAGCTAAAGGCTGATTGGAAAAATCTCTACCAATTATTAAGCACATAAATAATAGCTGAATTAAAATAAAGCTAACACATTAATTATAAAGAAATGAAAAAACTAGTACAACTACTTTTGGTTACTTCAGTCATCGTTATAGTTGGATGTAGCAAAGAAAGTAATAATGAAAATAATCCTTCTTCGGATGAAATTTTAGAGTCATTGGAAATTTATGTAAATGGCAAAGAGGGTATTCTTGAAATGGGAGGATTGCCTTTTTCAAATACCACCACTTTCCCGTCTATTACAAGCTATCCTGACATGATAAAAACTACAAGATCAACTACGGAACGTATTGATTTGGTATTTGATGTTGCATCACATATCAAAGAAGTCTATTTCACAATTAATGGAGCTTCTGGGTATTATGTTTTCAATAACGATGATGAGCTTACTAATGCAGAATCGGAACCCGTTAGTATAACTATCGACATTCCCTCTTCAATTAATGATGGTACTTTTAATGCGAATATTAGTGTAAGAGATGAGAACGAATCACTATCAGACTTAATTGATATTACCATTTCAATAACCGATAAAGATATTGAGAATCGGGTTATTCATTTTTCTAATTTCGCTAATAATTCTACCCTTTCAACACTAGACTTTAATACAGGGGAAGTCGTCAATATAGGACTGGTTGGTTTTCAACTAAGTGATATCGCTTTTCTTTCTAACAATCTTTATGGAGTTACATTATCATCAAACTTAATCTCAATAGATTTGGATACTGGACAGGGAACTTTAGTTGGTAATATTGGCGTTTCTAAAGTTAACGCACTTGAAGGAGGAAGTAATATACTATATGCAGCTACGAACAATGGTAAATTTTTATCAATTGACCCTCTAACAGCCAAGGGTACTATAATTGGCACTTTCGAGTCGGGTGCCGTTTCTTCTGGCGATCTGGTTTTTGATGTTAATAATGAATTTCTTTATGGGAGTTTAATTGTTCCAGGGTATTCAACAGACCGAATTGCTATCATTAATCCAAATACTGGAGAGACAAGTTTCATTGGAGAAACTGGATTTAATGACGTTTGGGGATTAGCGTTGTTTAGAAATCAGTTGCTTGGTCTCACTATAGATGGAGAATTTATTATAATTAATCCTACCACGGGAAAAGGTACATTTATAGAAAACACCGAAGCTTTTAGCGCAAGTGGAGCCGCAGCAATTAGAAAATTAGATGTAATACGGAAAAACTGATTTTAAATCAGCTCTGTAGTAAAAATAGAGATAGACATAAATAGTCATAATAGATAAATAAATTATGAAATAAAAAGCATGAATCCATTCGAACAAGCCAACAGTCCAATACTAATTACAGTTTTCATTATAGGACTTTTACTATGGCTTTTTGCAGGTCGTATGAACTACAAAAAGGACAAGTATGAATTTGAGAATACAACTAGTGGCGGAGCTGTAGAGTATAAAGACTATAAACATTTTACTAAATCTAAAAACCAAGGTAAGTTGATAGGTTGCTTAGGGAGCACTGGAATGGTTTTAATGTTCATCAGTGAATTAATTCTAGGACCTCTTTGGTTTACAAACAAATAAAACTAAAAAAATTTTACTAATCTATTGAATGTTAAATACGAATACCATAAAACTTCTTAAATATGAAAACCATCCTATTCAGTTACAAATTCATATTCATAATTTTTACAACTTTGCCGTTAGCAATGTGCTCAAATGATGATAATACAGAAGAAGAAAACCCTTTTCAACCTGTCACAATAAACCTTGACGGATTAAATATCGATACCGATGACACTTCTTTTGTTGTTGATGGTTTTCAGTTTAAAGCTACTCGTGTTAAATCTCAATCGGGTGGTATTCTTTTAGCTTACCCTAATCAAGCAAGCGATTTTAGTGTTTTAGAATTAGATTTAACAAAATCTATAGGTGTTTCTAAAATATCCATTTCACTATTTAATAATTGTAGTGGGTGTTTAGATATTCAAATTTTGAATGGCAATCAAATTGTTACTGAAGTAAAAGGAACAGAACTGGAGTCTGGAGAAAACTTAGTGGAGATAGATATAAATACAAATGTAAGTGCTTTAAGAATAGGATCGTTAGAAACAATAATATATACCATAAAACTCGAATAAATTTTAAAAAATGAAACCATTTCCTTTCAGCCACAAACTTTTGTTTATCACACTCTTCTGTTTCTATTTATCATCATGCTCAAAAGCAAACACCCATAGTATTTGACAATTATAAATTAAAAATGGGGAAAATAATGACATAGTCTATTTAGAAAATGAAGTCAATATTAGTTTTGAAAATTATGAGTTGGTTTTCTACAAAGAAAGCATAGGTTCATAAAAAAAACAAACGGGAAACCTCTCTTTTCTTATTTCTTCATATTCTATAACACTATCATTATTACAGCCTTTTTGGCAAACTCAAATGATGTGGAGTATTTAAAAAACCACAGTTAAGCCATTCTAAACGCTACATTTGAAGGCGACTTGGTTTATATGATTAAAGGAAATATATCACATCACTATGACACCCATTATTTCAAACAAGCATTAAACCCATTTTCGATTAAAAACAAGAAGTCAAGATAATCTCATTAAAAGCACTTTTTTTCCATCGCCTAAAATAATCCAACCCACATAATAAAATTTCAAATTGACAATTTTAAAACCCATTGTGTCAAATTTTATACCCTGTAGATTTTTTTAATGGCTAGCTTTGCGCAAACTTATAACTAAACATAATGAATAATCTAGACCCCAAGCTAAAAACACAATCAAGATTCATAATTTAGATCGTTCAGCAGAAAATTACCTTACATAAAAATACATCTGCAAAAACTTTAAAGATCAAACAAACATTCTGAGTAAAGAAATTAACCTATACTGCTTCATACAACCCTTACATTTTTAACTGTTTTACAAGTTAACGCTTACAAAAAAGTAGAATTGGTCTTTTTTTAATGAAAATTTTAACATAAAAACCGATAAAATGTATTTTTTAAACGACTAAAAACATATATTTGCTTTTGATTCTAAATTTAAAAATTAAATTCTCTCTACTTTTTTTAGATTTAATCTCAAGGTTTCCTCCAACCACTAAAGAAACCAATTTATTGAAAAAAAAAACCCTATGAAAACCAAAATTCCTTTTTTAGCATTTTTTTTACTGTGCATTCAAATCAGTATAAGTCAAGTTGGCGTGAATAATGTAGATCCCCAATCCATGCTGGATATAACAGCAAGCAATGTGGCAACACCAGCTAATACCGATGGAATCCTGATACCTCGTGTCGATGATTTTCCAGCTACAAATCCAACAACAACACAAAACGGTATGCTTATATTTGCCACAGGTGCAGGTACACCAACGGAAGGCTTTTATTGGTGGGATTTCAGTACCTTATCATGGATTCCATTTACAGGTGGCGGTACAGGTGCTGAAAGAATCGACGATTTAACTGATGGCAAATCTGATGTGGATGGCTCACAAGATGGCTCTTCAATTTTCTTAGGAATTACAGCTGGTGCTGCTGATGATGCTTCAGACAACGGAAATATAGGAATTGGCTATCAAGCCCTAAACGCTGCGGTTGGCAATGTAGCAAACGAGGGCGTCGAAAACGTGGCAGTAGGCTATCAAACACTTACATTAAACACATCAGGTAGAAGAAACACAGCTTTAGGATATACTGCACTAACTACCAATAGTTCAGGTCAGAGAAATACTGCCATTGGACAAGGTGCTTTAGAAGGAAACACAATTGGAGACAACAACACAGCTATTGGAGCCGTAGCACTTAATGATAACACCACAGGCGACTCTAACGTTGCCGTTGGTTACTTATCGCTTGCCACAAATACAACTGGAATAAACAATAACGCTTTGGGAAATCAGACCCTTAGGAACAATGAATTTGGAGACAAGAACACAGCCATTGGAGATTATGCTGGACGATTTTTAGATGATGAAAATTTGGTGGATCTTGATAATGATGACAATGTATATATTGGTTCAAACGCTGGAAACTCAGATATCAATGCTTCACAAAACGTATATATAGGTTCTGATGCCGGTGCTGGTCTTTATACTAGTGGCGGTAGTGGTAATGGGAATGCTGAAAATAAAAGCGGTAATATATTTATTGGATACCGTTCAGGATACAACGAAACGGGTAGTGATAAATTATACATAGAAAATTCGAGTACAGCATCACCATTGATATACGGAGAATTTGACAATAATATCCTTAGGGTTAATGGCACACTACAAGTTGATGACCCAACAGGTACCGGATATGCTTTTCCTGCTGCCGATGGTACCGCAAATCAAGTATTAACAACCGATGGTGCTGGTGCGGTAACTTGGGCTGCTGGAGGCGGTGGTACATTAGCTGCTTCTAGAGCAACTGTTACAACCAATCAAACAATAGCATCTGCAAACACATGGACCAAAGTAAATTTTGACGCTACTGATTTTGATTTAAATAACGATTATGACGAACCAAATGATGAGTTTGATGTGCCAGCAGATGGTGTTTATCGCATAACAGCAATGTACACATCAGATGCCAATGAAAACAACAGCAGAACATTTGGAATAAGAATTGTAGCTGGTGGCAACAACTATCAAGAAGTAAATTACAAGCAAATGAATGAAAATTCTAGAGCAGTAAGACAAGTTTCCGCATTGGCAGAACTAGATGCGGCTGATACAATTTATATTGAAGCAAGAGTTAACGTAGCTTCTGGTCTAACGATTGACAATACATCTAAGTTTACAAGTTTCTCTGTGGAACGTGTAAGGTAGTTTTAATAAAGATCAAAATTATTCACTAAAAGCCACAATTAAACCGTGGCTTTTTTTTATGCCCAAAAACCACCATAAGTTTTGAAGTTTTATCATTTTCAAAAAGACAATACAATGCCCAATTAAAAACACCTTTTTATAAATGTTGACGCTATTAATTGTCCGTGGGTATCCTGTCTTCATAAAAAAACCTAAAAAGCATAAACACTTATTTGTTTAAAATTAGTGCCTTGTCCATTTTTTCCAAACATAAATATTCATATCTTTAGTTTATGAGAAAAAAACGGTACTCATGTCAGAGATTCGTATTTTAATTGTAGAAGACGACCCTATTATCTGTGAAGATATTAGAGACATGCTTTCTAATGCAAACTATAACACGGTCGGTGTTGCTTATAACAAAAAAAAAGCCATCGAAACCATTGATGAACTGCAACCAGACCTCGTACTTTTGGATATAAATCTAGAAGGATATTATGAAGGTTTTGATATTGCAGAATACATTAATAAAAACTCCAAAACCCCATTTATATACCTGACGTCTTATTCTGGAAAACAAATAATAGATAGGGCAAAAAAAACCTTGCCAATGGGCTATATCGTCAAACCCTTTAACGAAAAGGAGCTCTATTCTACCATTGAAATAGCATTGTATAATTTTTCAAGATTCATGCTTCCCGTTGCCATAAATCGGGAGACTATCAATTCGTTACTAAAAACACCGTTGACACAAAAAGAATTTGAAACGCTTAAAGGGCTGTATGAAGGAAAAACTAATCAGTTATTGGCAGAAGATCAATTTGTAAGTGTAAACACTATAAAAACCCATATAAAAAACATTTACGAAAAAATGAACACCCATACCCGGCTGGAAACAATTACGGTACTCAACAAGTTATTACACTAGTTTATTTAGGAAATACAATGTTGACTTCCGTACCATTTTGGCTATTTGTAGTAACCCTTGCTTTTAATTTGTCGGCAAACAATCTAATTAAACGTTGTCCAAAAGATTCCGTTTTATGAGTTTTAGAAGTATGGATTCCAATACCGTTATCTTTAACGTCTATAATATAGTTTGTATCATTTTCTTCCATTTTTACTGTAATTGTTGGTTTTTCAGTTTTATCCAATGGAAAAGCATGTTTAAAAGCGTTTGTTATTAATTCGTTAACTATAAGCCCAATGGGAATCAAAGATTCAACATCCATCATAATGTTTTTAGCCTGAATATCGAGCTGAATCTCTCCTTCTGTTTTATTGAAGGAATTCAAGATGTTTTGCGCCAATCCTTCAAAATAGTTTTGAATATTCACCATATTTAGGTCTTCCCCAATATACAGGTTTTTGTGCAAGATTGCCATGGATTGTACCCGATTCCTTCCATTCTGCAATACTTCATATACCTTGTCGTCCTTCACATATTTAGACTGCAAATTAAGAAGGCTAGATACCATTTGTAAATTATTTTTAACCCGATGATGGGTTTCGTGCAACAGCAACTCCCTGTCCTTTAAGGCCTTTGTTATAATTTTATTTTTATGGTTAATTTTTAAATACAATTTGTATAAAGCGATGGCAGCTATAAGAAGCACCAATAATACCGTACAAGTTATTATGGCAATGGTTATAGAACGTTTTATTTTATGATCTGAAATCTCTTTTTCCTTACTCAATAAAGCAATTTCGGAATCTTTTTTTTGTTTGTTGTACAGGGCATCTTTCTCGGCAATAATCTCAATTGATTCTTTTGAATATATGGAATCGCTTATCCTTTTAAATGCCTTATAGTTTTGAAGCGCGTTTTTATAATTCCCAGTTTTTTCATACGCCTCGGCAAGCATTTCATAAGCACGCTCTTGCTGATTAAGAGACTGGTGTTCATCATAAGCAAATACATCCTTTAAATGGGCTATCGCCTCAGCAGGTCTGTTTAGCTTAATCAGCACGTCCCCAATACTTAATTTCGATTCGCATAAATTATAGGTGCTGCTTAAATTTTTACGAATGTTCAACGCTTTAAGATGCTCTTGGTAGGCCTCTTGCAGTTTGCCTTCTTTTTGGCGCAACACCCCAAGAAAATCATGATGGAACCCCATTTCCCTTAAGGTGGGAAACACTACATTAAGTGCTTTTTGTTGCATTAAATGCATCTCAGCCTTATTAAAGTCCCCTAGGTCTGTGTACACCAAGCCTAGATTGGCATTTACGCTTGCCATACCAGCACTATCCTTTAAAACTTCAAACTGTTTTAGTGCCTTTAAATATTGTTCTTCTCCTTTTTCCAACTGGTCAATATTCAAATAAAAACTAGCTAGGGCATTGTTAATGCTTGCTTTTTGTTTGGCGTCACCAATACGGTCATAAATTTCAGCGGCCTCAAGGAGGTGTTTTTGAGAGGTTACATTATTCCCCAAAAACATGGATATAGAGCCAATAAAATGGGCGCTTTTGGCAATATCCATAGAATCGTTATTCCGTTTTGAATACGCATATATATCGCCATAATATTTTAAAGCAGTACTAAAATCACCCTGCCACCTATGGCTTGCTGCAAAAATATAGTTGTTTCGCCTAATCTCACTACTGTCATTTTTATTCAGATAATTAGCTTTTAAATTAGCAGCAATGGTCTCGGCTAAATCTGGATGACGCTGCACCAGATGTTCCCCCAATAAAAACAAAGGCTCTTTCTTTTTTATACTGGCAATATTACTATCAATAATAGCCTGCAAACTATCTTGATAAGTATCCGGTTTTGCGTCCTGGGAAAATACCGCACCGTAAACACCTAATACAAAACAACAGCATTTTAAAATTTTAGTCATGTGCCAGCCATCTTAATAACACAAAGTTAGTAAACATCCATGCTTTAAAAACCACCCATAAGTATGAAAAAAAACGTCCTTTAAGTTAATAATTTTATACCAATGCTATTAACACTAATTATTAATCCATAAAAACAACTATTATGAAAACTACAATTACTTATTTAAGACTTTTAATGTGCTTGTTTATCACAGGTGCGTTTTACGGGCAGCAAAATGAATACTTGGTGCTCATCGATTTTGCCGGAAGTGGCTCATGCTTTTCTGAATCCTGCCCAAATGGACCCGCAGGCATTACCTATGAAACCATCACAACCACGGGTACTGTTTCATACCCATTTACCGACCCTTTGGTTGGGGGAGATATTCCAAGAACCATAACGGTTAATTATTTTGGCGATTGTAATGCAGATATGGAAATAAGCATCAATAGTGAGGTTATCGGAACAGGTTCTGTTGCGAGTTCCTGCGAGTGCTTTTGTGGTGAATCCGGTAATAGCTTTACCGTAAATAGTGCTGAATTTGCAAGCGGCATTCCCGGATATGTGTATGGTGGCCAAAACTTTCTGAACATCAATTATACCAGTATTGGCCCTAGTGGAATAGTTAGAAATTTCTATGCGGAAATTGTGATCAACGATCCTACTTTGAGCGTTCCCGATTCCGAAGAAAATGAGAATGCCTTTCAAATTATTCCAAATCCTTCTACGGATAATTTTAGGATTGTAAATTTAAAAGGAGATGCCGCCATTACACTTTTTGATGCTATGGGCAAAAAAATAAAAGAATTGCATGTTCAAGGACAAACCGAAACAAGAATAGACACTAACCTGCTAAATAAAGGCTTGTACTTTGTAAACGTAACTTCAACCAATAAAACAGTGGTAAAAAAAATAATCATCAAATAGTGTGTTCCCTATTTTTTTTAGTGCATGACCATATTAGTTTAAACTTTATAAATGATGGTTATAGTCGTGAAATTGAGACCCTTCCACGACCCTTCAGATTAAAGACCTGAAGGGTCTGGAACATACAACAAACTTAAAAACAACCCGTTATGAAAAATCTAACGTTCTTTCTTATTACAATCTTCGTAGCTGCCAACGCTTTTTCACAAATTGCGAACGACGACTGTACTTCGGCAGAAAATATAGACGTAACAACCTCAGCAACAACGGTTAACTTCGATATCACCAAAGCAACTATAATTAACGAAGAAGGCTGCATAGGAACCACCAACGATTATGCCGATATCTGGTACGAATTCACCATGCCCGTTAACGGAAACCTATTTGTTGACGGCAACATCGGTTGGAACCTGTTTGCCCTTTACGATGTCTGTAACGGCAAACAAATACAATGTGGCCCTACCAGTCAGCTTTTTGAAAGCCTAAACTCTGGGAACACTTACAAGCTCAGGATTTTCAGAACCCAGAATCTTGCAAAAGACACAAGATTCAACAGCTTTACCATACAAGCCTTTACAGCGGCTACAAACGATATCTGCACCAATGCCGAAACCATCACGGTTAGCACATCCCAAACTACTATTGACTTCAACATTGCCGGTGCTACTATAAACAACCAAGAAGGCTGCGCCGGAACCACCGACGATTTTGCCGATATTTGGTACGAATTCATCATGCCCGTTAACGGAAACGTATTTGTTGATGGAGACATTAACTGGAATAACTTTGCCCTCTACGATGCTTGCGACAGCAGCCAACTGCAATGCGGCTCCCAAAACCAGCTTTTCGAAAACCTAACCCCGGGGAACAGTTATAAACTTCGGGCGTTTAGGGATTTAAGCTTGGCAACATACACTCAATTTACCAGTTTTACCATTGAGGTTTTTGAAGCCGCCACCAACGATGTCTGCGCCAGTGCCGAAACCATAACCGTTGGCACAGCGCAATCTACGGTAAACTTCAATATTGCAGGAGCAACCACAAACAACGAAGAAGGCTGCACCGGAACCACCAACGATTATGCCGATGTTTGGTTCGAGTTTATCATGCCCTTTAACGGAAATGTTTTTATTGATGGAAACATTAGCTGGAACCAGTTTGCACTGTATGAAGCATGTACTGGAAACCAAATACAATGTGGCGCGCTCAATGAGGTTTTTGGCAATTTGTCCGCAGGCCTTACCTACAAACTTAGGGTGTTCAGGGAACTAAGCTTAGCGAGCAATATGTCGTTCGCACTCTTTACCATTCAAGCTTTTCCGCCCGTTGTAAACGATACGTGCAATAATGCCGAAAACCTTACCATTGATACGTCACCTCAAACGGTTAATTTTAACATCATTGGCGCATCCATAAACAATGAAGAGGGTTGTACGGGCATCATGGATAATTATGCCGACATTTGGTACACGTTTACCATGCCCGTTAACGGTAACTTATTGGTTGAAACCCATGCATGGAACCGAATGGCACTATACGATTCCTGTAGCGGCAACTTGATAAAATGTGGTTTCGCTGATCAGGTTTTTGAAAATTTATCTTCTGGAAACAATTACAAGCTTCGGGTGTTTAGAAGCCAGCAATTGGTAAACGACACCCGGTATAATAGCTTTAAAATACAAGCCTTTGAAGCTGCTGCAAACGATATTTGCGATAATGCTGAAAACCTTACCGTTGACACATCGTTAATGACTGTTGATTTCAATATTGCCGGAGCATCCATAAACAATGAAGTGGGGTGCACGGGCACAACCGACGATTATGCCGATGTTTGGTTCGAGTTTACCATGCCCATTAGCGGTAGCTTACAAGTTGACGGCGACACTAATTTAAATAAATTTGCCCTTTATGATGTCTGCAACGGAAACCAAATAGAATGTGGCATAAACGATCCGCTTTTCGAAAATTTGTTATCTGGAAATAGCTATAAACTTCGGGCATTTAGGGACCGAAGTCTCATAACCGATCCCAGGAATACCAATTTTACCATTCAAGCCATTTCTACCTTGGGCACCACCGAGACGAACTTCGAAAATCAAGTAAGCATTTACCCAAACCCTGCTTCGAATGAAGTAACCGTAAAATCAAAGACACTCTATACCATCGATCGCATTGAATTTTTCGATCTCACGGGGAAGAAAATAAAACAGGTTAACTTAAAACAAAACAGCTTTACAATCAATGATCTGCAATCTGGTCTGTACATTTTAAAAATGTATTCAGATCAAAAAAATCTTGTTAAGAAACTTATGGTAAAGTAGCATCAAAACGAACTTAAAATCTAAAAATATTCTAATGAGTGCAGTCTCATAGAATGAAGTGTCGGGAACTGCGCGACCACTATTGAAAACATTAGGACATTATAAAAATAACTCGTCAAAATTATGGAAAGCTTATTATTAAAAGGCCTCATATTAGCCTACGCTATAAGCAGCATTATCAGCCTAATTGCATATTTCCCGACCATTAAGGAACTTTATGTAAAGAAAAAGCCATGTGCCAATAGTTTGTCCTTTTTACTATGGACCACTACAGCCGCCATCGAATTCCTATACACTATCTTTATTTTATCAGATACCTTGCTGCGTACAGTGTGCTGTATTCATTTTATCGCATGTGCCATTATATGGGCACTCAGCCTTAACACAAAAATGGCGTAGTTCATATTTTGTTGAAAAAAAACCCCAAACCTTAATTAAAAAACTGTGTATTGTACTACTGGTTTTTGTAGCTTTGAGTTTCTTTCAAAATCATTCAAATGTCCGATCAAAAACGCCTTTTTCTTGTCGATGCCTATGCTTTAATCTTCCGTGGGTATTACGCCTTTATAAAAAACCCACGTATCAATTCCAAAGGTGAAGACACCTCCGCCATTATGGGGTTTATGAATTCCTTATTGGATGTCATTAAACGTGAACGCCCAGATCATTTAGCGGTTTGTTTTGATAAAGGCGGAAGTGCCGATCGTGTTGAGATGTACACCGAATACAAAGCCAATCGAGATAAAACCCCCGAAGGTATTCTTACTGCCATTCCGCATATTTACAATATCCTTAAAGCCATGCATATTCCCATTATGGTCAAGGATGGCTATGAAGCCGATGATGTTATAGGCACATTGTCCCGTCAAGCGGAAAAAGAAGGTTATAAAACCTATATGGTAACGCCCGATAAGGATTTTGCGCAACTGGTAACCGAAAATGTGTTTATGTACCGTCCCGTTTTTGGCGGTGGCTACGAAACTTGGGGCATCCCCGAAGTTCAGAAAAAATTTGAAGTAGAAGAGCCCATGCAGGTTATTGACTTTTTAGGCATGATGGGAGATTCCAGTGATAACATCCCCGGATTGCCGGGTGTTGGCGAAAAAACCGCAAAAAAATTCATCAAGGAATTTGGCAGTATGGAAGGGCTTCTTGCCAATACCGATAAGCTAAAAGGCAAAATGAAAGAGAAAGTGGAAGCCAATGGCGAGTTGGGGTTGCTCTCCAAAAAACTGGCCACCATTATGCTGGATGTTCCGGTGGATTTTAATGCGAAGGATTTTGAACTCGACCACCCCGATATTGAAGCTGTTAAAAACATTTTTCAAGACCTGGAATTTAGACGCTTAACAGATAATTTTTTAAAGACATTTGCTGTTGAAGCGGAAACCAGCAATACTACTGCTAAATCTGAATCTCAAGAAAAAACTGAATCGAAATCTACTCCTAAAGAAATGACATCGGCTGGCGCAGGTCAATTTTCTCTTTTTGGAGCAGATCCATCAAATGAAACGGATACTGAAACAAGTTCGGCATTTGCAAGAAAAACAGCCGAAACCACCTCACATTTTTACCAAAGTGTCGCATCAGGAATGGCAACAAAACTGTTCATTAAAAACTTGATGAACCAAACTTCTGTATGTTTTGACACAGAAACTACAGGGTTAAATCCTTTAACTGCAGAACTCGTTGGTATAGCTTTTTCTTGGGAAGTTGGCAAAGGGTTTTATATACCATTTCCAGAAAACAAAGATGAAGCTCAAGAACTTATTGAGCAATTACGTCCGTTTTTTGAAAGTGAAACCATTGAAAAAATCGGTCAGAATTTAAAATACGACATCAAGGTTTTGGCGAAATACAATGTTGAAGTAAAAGGCAAATTGTTCGACACCATGTTGGCACATTACCTCATCAATCCAGATATGCGCCATAATATGGACGTTTTGGCAGAAACCTATTTGAACTATACCCCTATTTCCATTGAAACCTTGATTGGCAAAAAGGGAAAGAACCAGTTGTCAATGCGAGAAGTGCCGTTAGATAAACAAACCGAATATGCAGTTGAAGACGCGGATATCACCTTGCAATTAAAGGAACATTTTCAAAATGAACTAGGCGAAGCCAATACCCAAAAACTCTTTGATGAGATTGAAATCCCTTTATTGCGTGTTTTGGCCGATATGGAACTGGAAGGTATTAATTTGGATAAAGATTTCTTAAATAGCCTTTCGGAACAACTGGATAAAGACATTAAAACTTTAGAAGAAAAAATTTATGAGAAAGCAGGCGAAGAATTCAATATAGCCTCTCCAAAACAATTAGGCGTCATCCTTTTTGAAAAAATGAAGTTGGTGGACAAACCGAAAAAAACCAAATCCGGGCAATATTCCACGGCTGAAGATGTGCTGAGCTATTTAGCAAAAGACCATGAAATTATTCAGGATATTTTGGACTTCAGAGGGCTATCAAAATTAAAAAGTACCTATGTTGATGCTTTGCCTTTACAAGTTGAAGAAAGTACAGGACGTGTGCATACCGACTATATGCAAACCGTTGCGGCCACAGGACGATTGAGCAGCAACAATCCAAACTTACAGAACATTCCTATCCGTACAGAACGCGGACGACAAGTGCGCAAAGCCTTTATTCCGCGAAACGAAGACTACGTCTTATTGGCTGCCGATTATTCTCAAATAGAACTTCGTATTATCGCTGCTTTAAGTAAAGAAGAAACCATGATTGAAGCTTTTAAAAACGGTGAAGACATTCATGCTTCTACCGCTTCAAAAGTATTTAATGTGCCTTTGGATGAAGTGACTCGTGAGCAACGTAGTAATGCGAAAACCGTGAATTTCGGAATTATTTATGGCGTTTCCGCTTTCGGATTAAGCAACCAGACCGATTTATCCAGAAGTGAAGCCAAGGAATTGATTGATACCTATTACAAAAACTACCCAAAACTAAGAGCCTATATGGGCGAGCAAGTCGATTTTGCTCGTGATAATGGTTATGTGCAAACCGTTTTAGGACGTCGCCGCTATTTAAAAGACATCAATTCGAGAAATGCTGTGGTGCGTGGTGCAGCAGAACGAAATGCCGTTAATGCACCAATTCAAGGTAGTGCTGCCGATATTATTAAGGTTGCTATGATTAATATTTACAACAAACTGGAAGCTGGTAATTATAAAACCAAAATGCTGTTGCAAGTGCATGATGAATTGGTGTTTGATGTTTATAAACCAGAATTGGAAGAGATGAAAACCTTGATTAAAACGGAGATGGAAGATGCTTTTAAAATGGATGTGCCTTTGGATGTGGAGGTTGGTATTGGAGCTGATTGGTTGGAGGCGCATTAAGATTATTTTAATCCTGAAAAAACAGAAATTCTAGCACCAATTTTATGTATAGGGCACAGTAAACCAAAAAATATTACCCAATGATAAAACTCGTAAACCAAACCATAAAGTCCATAGCAGACCACAAAATCCTTTCACCATTAGAAATAGAAAAAGCAAAGCATATTTTTGAAACCCAAGAACATGTTATTTTATCTTATGGAAAAAGTGCGATTTCCATTCAAATTGAAAATGAAGAACCCATAAATGTCCAAATTGTTGCTTCTGAAACGGAAGATAACTTAATATTAAAAATTGACGGTTCTGAAACCGAATGGGATATTAATGGTCTTGTAGGGCTATACATTATAAAACATGATTTAAAGGAAACACCGCTTTCCGACGGAAAAAAATATACCCGAAAAGGGATGATACATCGTGTGCTTGAAGAACGTGCAGTCAAAGCAAAAAAAGCAAATTACAAGGTTAAGCTCGCCAATAACCTGTATGGCGAACACAGTTTAATTAACGAAAAAGGGAAATCGTTTAAAGTTACTTTATGGGATTTTGAAACCAAAACAGGTTATATTGATAATATAGACTGGAAAACCAACAAATTAGGCACTACCAAACATATTTTATACCTCTATAATTATCTAGAAGAAAATCCAAAGAAAACCGCACGATTAAAAAAGGAATTTCCGTTTATAGAAATTTACACAGACCCATTAAACGATTATAAAATTTCGTGGTATTTTCCCGAGGAATTAAGTGCAGACGAAGAAAAATTAATAAACTCGTATTTTGGAAATGCAACATATATTGAAGATTTTAAAATAGCATCATTTTTTTCATTTTTTCAAAATTCAAGAGATTTTCAGCGCATAAAAATACGGGAAGAAGTTTTTGAAAAAATTGAAACCCATTTTGAAAACGTCGAACTAGACCAGTTACAACAGCAAACCAAGCTGGATTATTCGCCTATAAATGCCACATTGTATCCTTACCAAAAGGAAGGTGTTGCGTTTTCGGTATTTAAAAAAGGGGTCATTATTGCAGACGAAATGGGATTGGGTAAAACACTTCAAGCCATAACAACTGCCATACTAAAAAAGGATATTTTTAATTTTAAAAGAACACTCGTTATTTGTCCAGCCTCTGTAAAACGACAATGGCAAAGCGAAGTTTTAAAATTTAGCAATGAAAAAGCGACCGTAATTGAAGGTTCTCCAGAAGAACGAAACCATACGTACACCACAAATCCCGATTTTTTTCATATTATAAATTACGAAACCGTATTGCGAGACCTGTCGTCCATAAATGACGTAAATTATGATTTTGTAATTCTGGATGAAGCCCAAAAAATTAAAAATTACGAAACCAAAACAGCCATTGCCATTAAGAGCATTCAGAAAAAACACGCTTTGGTAATTACTGGCACTCCTTTAGAAAATAAGCTGTTGGATCTCTATTCCATTGTTCAGTTTCTTGACCAAAATCTATTGGCACCTCAATGGGAATTCTCGTATCAACATTGTATTTTCAATACCCAATCCAAAAATAGAATTCACGGGTATTACAATCTTCAAAACTTAAAGCAACGCTTAAATGACATTTTAATTAGAAGAGAGAAAAAAGATGTTTTCGACCAATTACCAAACGTCATCCAAAAAAATGTGTATGTTTCACTTTCTGACGAACAAGCAAGTATGCATGGTAGTTTTGCATCTGGAATTGCCAAAATACTGGGTAAAAAGTTTAAAACCACTTACGACTGGCAAAAACTAATGCTTTTATTAACCAATATGCGTATGGTTTGTGATTCCAGTTATTTAATAGACAAACAATCGCATAATTCCCCAAAGCTGGTGGAATTAAGGGATATTTTAATGCAACGTTTAAATATTAAAAACAGTAATAGAAAGATTATTATTTTTTCGGAATGGGTAACCATGCTCAATATTATTGGCGATATGTTAAAGGAAGAAGGCATAACTTACACCATGCTTACTGGAAAAGTTCCCGTAAAAAAACGTCAGGAATTAATTAAGGAATTTGAAGCTAATGACGATTGCAAGATTTTTTTATCAACAGAATCTGGTGGTGTTGGCCTTAATTTACAAGTTGCCGATACGGTTATAAATTTTGAATTACCGTGGAATCCTGCAAAGAAAAACCAGCGTATAGGTCGTATTGACAGAATTGGTCAGAAAAAACAAACCTTACATGTTTTTAATTTGTTGTCTTACGATTCTATTGAAATGAAAATAGCCACAGGATTGTTGTTAAAACAAAATCTTTTTGAAGGTGTTTTAAATGAAAACAACCTAATAGATGAAGTTGATTTCTCAGAAAAAGGAAAATCTCAATTCATTCAACAATTAGAAGAAGTTGTTAAAGAAGATCCTGTCAATATGCCTTTAGAATCGCTAAATGAGGAAGACGATTTAATAGAAACTGAAACACTTTTACAAGAAAACGAAACAGAAGATGTATTAGAAGTTGAATCCAGATACAAAGAAAAAGAATCAAGTAAAACCAATGAACATCCAATAGCAGAAAACAGGAAAACAACAGCTCCAGATTTTAAGCAAATGGAAGATGTGATGACCAAAGGCATGGAGTTTTTAACAGGATTATACCAAATGAGCACTGGCAAAAACCTTGCAAATGGCGAAACACCAAAAGTAAATGTAAACAAAGAAACAGGAGAAGTTTCAATTTCTTTTAAAATGGATTTGAATGGTGGCAAGTCCTAAATTTAAAAAAAGGTAATGCTTCATTGTGAAATACATGGTTTAATTGTGGGATTTTTGGGTTGACAATCTTTAAGTGAATAGAAATAATAGTTTTTAGAAATATTAGAGTTTTTTAATGGATGTTGGGATTGGGACTGGTTGGAGGCGCATTAGATATTAAAAAAAATACCATTTTATCTGAAAACAAAAAATTTGTCCGTAAATTTGTCCGTGTCCGTAAAAACGTCCGCAACATATAATTATGGCTACTGTAAACTTCTATCTCGATAAATCTGATAAAAAAGGATTTGCTCCTATTCATTTAAGAATTAACTGCAATTCTGAACAAGTAAAAATCTCAACTGGCGAGAAAATTAAACCAGAAGATTTTGATAAAGAAACACAACTTGTCAAAGAAAAAGCTGAAAGAGTAACAGAAATCAATCATTATCTAGGTTATTTAAAAAGCAGAGCAGATGAATTATTTAACAACACATACAAAAACAGTTATTCAAATAAAGAAATAAAGTCAAAACTTACCGATTTTGTAAAGGCGTACAAAGAAGACCATTGCGTTAATATAATTAGAGAGCAAATATCTCTTTATGGTAATCCATTTACGTTTGTAGATTTATTTGCAGGAGCTGGCGGATTTAGTGAAGGCTTCATTCAAGCAGAACACAACAACAAATTCTTTGACTTTCTTGTTGCAAATGACATCAACGAAAATTCAGAATTAACGCATGTAGTTAGATACAACCATCAATTAGGTTTAGATGCCGACTTTTTATGCCAAGACATTACCGAGCCAGATTTTTTGGACAATCTACTCTCAAAAACTAAAGGCAAAAAAGTTGATGTTGTCTGTGGTGGACCACCTTGCCAGAGTTTTAGTCTAGCAGGAAAAAGGAAGAAGTTTGATAAAAAAGATGATTTATTTTCCCATTATTTAGAAGTCATTAAAGTGCTTCAACCAAAGTATTTTATAATGGAGAACGTAAGAGGAATTTTAACAAAAGAAAAAGGGAAAATAAAAGAACTTATTCTTAAGGAAATCAATTCCCTAGTTGATATTAAAGAAATTCCGGCTTTAACTTCATTTATTAAATCTTTAAAGAAAACAAATATTGATAATGATTTTCTTTTAGATTGTTTAATTAAAAGAATTGAGATTGAACAGTTTACTGATATAAAAGCGGAAGAAGCAAAAGAGACTTATATAAAAACCATTGATTCTAAATTCAAAAAGTTAACTCCAGATATTGCCGATTATAAAACGAGTAAAACTGATGAAAGAATTAGTACCATTAGGCACGGATTTAATCTATTAGTTAGAAATAAAGAATGGGAAAAATTAAAACGCGATATTATACGGGAAAAAGATTTCTGTAATATTGACAATGATTATTTTGTAGATTCTTTTACTCAATTTCTTACTGATATAGATTCAAACGAAGTTATCAATAAGATAGAAGAAGCATTTGGTAAATTAAACGTTGCTAGAGACTTTAAAAAATCTTGTAATGATATTATCCAAGCATTAAAGATTTACATTTTAAACATAGATGATTGTATTACAATAATTCGTGATTATTGTAATAAGGAACAATGCACTCAATTAGATAAAATTATAAACGACATAAGACTTTATAGAATTGAAGCACCTTTTGTTGCCAATTCATCTAACTACGGAGTTCCACAAAACAGAGAACGTGTTTTATTTATAGGATGTAGAAAAGACCAAAAATTCATATCCGAAATTCCTGCTACAGTTACTGAAGAAGAAAAGGTTTCTGTTTTTGAAGCGTTATATGATTTAGATTTTATAGGAAATAATGAAGAAGTCCATCATTATCAATTGGTTGATATTTCCAAACAATATAATGGAACAGCCAAAAAGATGAAAAGCCTTCTTAAAAACCGTTCAATTGATGGAAAACCATTAAAAACAAATGGGAAAACCTATGCAGATTGGAGCAAAAAAGGAAGATTGAATGGCCGATTTACAAAGGCAAAAAAGCCATTCTATGTAAAAAGTACAGAGGCTCTAAATAATGGAGAAAAAGTGTTCGACGTACTTCATAATCACAAAACAAGTAACCAAGGTGAAGATGTAATAAAGCGACTTGATATTATACTAAAAGAAGGCGATTACAAAAAAGCCAAGACAAAATTGGAGAAATGTGGGTTATCTACAAATAAGAGGAATTACAACGTATTAAAGCCAGAAAAACAAAGCCCTACTGTAATGACTATCGCTGATGATTATATACACTATAATTGCCCTAGAGCTTTAACTGTTAGGGAGATGGCCAGATTACAATCGTTTGATGATTCATTTGTATTTCAAGGAAAACGCTCTACTGGTGGAAATAACAGGAAGTCAGAATTACCACAATATACTTTAGTTGGTAATGCAGTTCCGCCACTTTTAGCTAGAGCAGTTGCAACTGAAATTTTGAAAAATATTAAATAATCTTAAAATAAGATAACTCTTCTGAAAGAAGAGGAATAGCATTTCTTATTTCTGTTCTAATATTATTTGGGTAACCAGATTGGAAGTTATTTGTGAAAATTTCCTTTAGTGATCTAGCCACATGTTGCTCAGTAGGATTTCCCCAATAATTACCACCAGAAAGATTGGTTACTCTTTTTACTGCAACCGAATTAGAATTATAGTTAGCTTTTTGATTTGAAGGTACTGTTACAAAAGAATAAGTAAAATTATTGGTGTCATGAATATTGAAACCATCACGACCTATTGTAATGTTTCTACCTTTAAAGCCATTGGCAGAATATATCATATCCCATAACATAGGTATTTGAGCATTGTCATTCCAATTAGTTTTACATTGAATAACGCCAATTTCAAAACTATCAAAGTCCCTACCACATAAATAATTGGATACTTCGGTATTGAACTTGTCCTTTTTAAAATTATTTATATTTACACCATTATTTTGAACAGTTAAATCTTCTATTCTAGTATTAAATTCTAATTCATCGGGAAAAGTTATAACAGTTATATCTGACTCTGTATTGCAGGCAAAATTTCCATAATTTACTGTAATTGCATCTTGAATAGGTGTAGGCACTAAACTCATTTTTCTTATTGCAACTGTTTTGCTTCCAATAGTACACAAATTAATATACCAACAAACTAAGGATTCCCATGCAGTTCCTCCAGCAGAAACTTGACTTTGACCTCGACCTTCTCCACCAGTTGATTTAAATATATCAGACAAATGATCTCCTAGATTAATAATATCAGTTTCGTTAAAATCTTCTCCCAAAATCTCATCAATACTTTCTTTCCAAATTGGCCAACAATTATTCATTGTATTGGTTGTAAACAAACTTTCTATTGATATTTTTCTAAAATAATCTGGTATTGTCATTAAAATAGATTTATTCGTAAATATATTCAAAAATAAGTTCTGCCCTAAAGTACATTCCTTAAGCAAGTTTTATTATAGTAAATCATGTGCTTTTGCTATGGTCAAAATTTCTCACCGCCCCATCTTCTTCCCCCTAAACTTAGCCTTGTTCTTCCGTTTATTAAAAGGAATGGCATCATCAAAAGTATGTTTTGCTTCTCCGCTAGGTTTGTTTTTACGCCACTTCTCCGTTTTTTCTGGGAGTAATACTTTTAATAAATCCTGACGCCCCAGTTTGTTTAAGGTCTTTTTTATCCACGCTTTGTTTTCTTCTTTATACCAAAAGAAAAAACGATGTTGTTCATCTTTTTCTTTACGTGTGATGGGTGTTTTTACTTTTTTAAGCGTGTAGGGATGGTAGCCGCTATAATAAATGACCGTCGCCACCGTCATAGGCGTTGGTGTAAAGCCTTGTACTTGTTCTAACTGGAACCCCATATCTTTGGTTTCGGCGGCAAGATTCGCCATATCCTCGACTTCACATGCAGGATGGTTTGAAATAAAGTACGGTATCAATTGTAACTTCAATCCCTTCGCTATATTAATCTTATCAAAACGTTCCTTAAACTTATGGAAATAACTAAAAGACGGTTTGCGCATCAGTTTTAAAACCGGGTCGCTGGTATGTTCTGGGGCTACTTTCAATCGTCCCGAAACATGCTTCGTCATCACTTCTTCTGTATAAGCGTCCAATTCTTTCGGATCTGCATTTTTATTAAACTCCGGCACCAACATATCATGTCGAATTCCAGAACCTATAAATGACTTTTTTACTTTCGGATGACTATCAACCGCCTGATATAAATCCGTTAATGGCTTATGGGAGGTATCTAAATTGCTACAAATTACAGGCGAAATACAGGAAGGTGCTACACACTTATCGCATATAGACTGTATCTTCCCTTTCATCTTGTACATATTCGCACTTGGTCCACCGATATCGGATAAGTAGCCTTTAAAATCAGGCATATTTGCCACAGTATCCACTTCGCGCAACACAGATTCCTGACTACGGGATGCAATAAATTTTCCTTGATGTGCAGAAATGGTACAAAAACTACATCCTCCAAAACATCCACGATGGATGTTGATGGAAAACTTAATCATTTCATAAGCTGAAATAGGACCGCGTTTGTTATATTTTGGGTGTGGTAATCGTGTGTAAGGCAGCTCAAAAGAGGCATCAATTTCATCCTCGGTCATGGTTGGATACGGCGGATTTATCATTAACGTCTTATCCCCAACTTTTTGAAAAATTCGGCGTGCAGCCAGCTTATTACTCTCCCGCTCTATAATTTTAAAGTTGGAGGCAAACTTCTTTTTATCTTTTAAACAAATTTCATGCGATACTATTTCAATATCTTCCCAATTACTGTTCTTTGGAATCTTCGCATTGGCATCCAACAGAACAGCTGTTTGCTTAATAGTGGTAATACTAGAAAACGGCACTCCTTTTTGCAACAAACGCACTACTTCCCGCAAAGGTTGCTCGCCCATGCCATACACCAACATATCTGCTTTTGAGCTTTCCAAAATAGTGGGCATCAGTTTATCACTCCAATAATCGTAATGGGTAACGCGACGCAATGAGGCTTCAATCCCACCTATTAAAACAGGAACATCTGGCCATTTTTCTTTTAAAATATTCGAATATACGGTTGTGGCATAATCGGGTCTAAAGCCTATATCGCCATTTGGGGTGTAAGCATCTTTATCTCGGCGTTTTTTATTCGCATTATAGTTGCTAATCATCGGGTCCATACAACCACCAGTAACCCCAAAAAATAATTTTGGAGCGCCCAATTTCACAAAATCCTGAAGATTATCATTCACATTAGGTTGCGGTACAATGGCAACCCGCAAGCCATAACTTTCTAAAATACGACCAATAACCGCAGGTCCAAACGACGGGTGATCTACATAGGCATCGCCACTGAACAAGATAACGTCTAGCGCATCCCATCCGCGGATTTTAACCTCTTTGTTTGTGGTAGGCAACCAATCTGAAAGTTGTAAGTCTTGCATAGCGCTGCAAAAATACGCAAAAATAGACGCTTTACATTATAAGGCCTTCAATCTAAGAGATAAATAAGTTATTTTCCCTGTTTGGGAAGCCCTAAAAAGTAACCCATAAAATTTTATCGATAACCGGACATTCTGTGTAATACACTCTCAAACGGTTTTCTTTATCCTTGGAATAGTGGCTGGAATCGATATTTGCAAATGCCAAAACCTTATTAGTGTTATCATTTGTATCAAAGGCTGTTACACCAATAAACTCGCCTCTCCTAACATTTAAATGAACTGTTTTGGAACTTCCTGAAACTACATCATAGCTCGTTTGCACCCCCTCTTCATCTATAAGATATGTTAATGAAATAGAATTGCAGACATCAAAATTGTTATTGATGAGTAGAATTTCAAATTCCAATAGATCCCTACTTTCAGAAAGCACTTCATCTTCATCACAAGAAAACAGAGTCATACTCAAAATGGCTATTAAAAACTTGTATTTGGAAATTTTCATAAGACTTGTTTTTATATATTATCTAAGTCGGGCTTAATGGTTACCGTAACCGAAATGGAAACATCTGCTATAAAACTGACGGGATTATCGGATACAGAACCTTTATAAGAAAAACCAATGGTCTTGTTTTGGGTCATAGCTGCATTTACCGGACTAAAATCTCCATTTAGGGTGAACAAGGTGTTATTAAAATCGGCTTGTTTTAAATTGGTCTGAGCTGTATTATACGATTCATTTCCTTGGCCGACCACAAAAACCATTGCACCTTCAACATGGGCATTTTCATTGCCAACAACATCCTTATAAAAGTAACGTACCGAATTAATTTCAAGTTTTGTGATTTCATCTGTACTCCCAATAACATCTAAAACATTAGGGTCTTTTTTAAAATCCCAAAATCCAAAATTAGATTCAAAATCTACGGCCTCATCTGGGGAAGCTGCATTTGGCACATTAATTTCCAACTCGGTAATAAATGTTGTTTGCACCTCTATTTCCTGTTCCAGTAATTCTTCGAGTTCATCGCATCCCAAAGTGGTGAACATTACTAAAAGCAATGAGATGCCATATTTTATCTTTTTCATAGTATTTTAATTATTTACGATTATATATCATCTAAATTTACCTCAACAGTAAGTTTAGCAGTTACAGTAATTTCTACCCTAAAAAATGCTGGATTGTGTGATACATTGCCTTCATATAAATAAGAGAAAAGCTTGCCTTCTGTTATAAAATTATTAACCCTACTAAAGTCTCCAGTAAGGTTAAATACAGAACCCAAAAGATCTGCTTCTGCTATCTTTTCATTCTGTACTGGGAAACTTTCGCCATTCATAAATCCAGTAGCAATAAAGAAAAAACTATTAAGCGCCTGAGCATCCACGTTGCCACTAAAATCCTTGTATTCGTATTTTATACTTACTATTTCTATTTTTTTAATTTGCTCTGGAGTACCAATTACTTCGGTAATATCAGAGTTATTTAAAAAATCGAACATCCCTCCGTTTCTAAAGTTAACATCGGTTTCTGGATCGGCTTCAGAAGCTATATTAATTGTTACAGCATCAGTATATGAAGTGGTTATTGTTACTTCCTTATCTATGAGTTCTTCAAGTTCGTCGCAACTAAAAATCAGGCATGCTAAAACTACTGAGAGAATGTAATTAAGTTTCATACATATACAATTTATTGGTTGAAGAACAAAACTATACCTCAACAGTCTATAATCATATACCTAATGTTAGGTATATGAACGCTCTTAATACTTACCTAGTTTTGACCTAAATGCTATTTCAACTAAAACATATTATTCGCTCAATATCTGTCCTGCTTTTATGATACATGCTTAAAAAAGTTTGAATTGAATTTTTGTATAGACGGAATTAATATGTGCATAAAACTCCTTTTAAGACCTTAAGCAATTTAAAGCAGACTGTAGTTCCCATAAAATAAATGCCTATATTTAATTTTACATCTTTTCTAATTGTAACATGAGACTAATTCTAATTATATGCTTATTTTCAACTTCTTTGTTGTGGTCTCAAACTAAAAAAGCAGACAGTTTAAAATCTGTTTTGGAAACGACTTCAAACCCGTATCTAAAAGCAATATTAAATTTGCAATTAGCAGAACTGCACGAACGTATAGATTTAGTGAAAGGAAAAGAGTTCGCTCACAAAGCCTTTAATTATAAAGAGAATGACACTTTACTCGCTAAAACAGGAAACCAAATAGGTAGGTTTCATTTTTTTACTGGGGAGCTAGATTCCGCAACAACTTATTTTAAAAACGCTGCTACTATTTATTCAAAATTAAAAGATGAAAAACATGCTGCTATTATCAAGATTAGCCTTGGTGCCATACAATTAAGGCAGGGAGATTACAATAGCACCATTAAAACCTTAACAGAAAGTGCCTCTTATTTTGAAAAATATTCTGATAATCTTAATGCTGCAAAATGCTATTTAAATATTGCGAGTGCTTTTGCAGAATTAGAAATTTATACCAAAGCCATAGAATACAGTATAAAAGCCAATACCATTTTTGAAGGTTTGAACGCCACACAATTGCAACTTATCGCGTTACCAAATCTTGCAACACAATACTACAAAAATGGAGATACCGTTAATGCGTTAATCTATAATACAAAAGCAGAAAATTTAGCTTTAAAGGCAAATGATAAACGCTCACTTTCAATTATTTACAATAATTTAGGGGATTTATTTTTAGAAAAGGATACTGAAAAAGCCAAAAAATATCTTGAGAAAACACTACAGCTTAAAAACAAACTCAACCTTAAATCTGGTGTTGAAGTTGCACAGAATAATTTGGGTTATGCGTATCTTAAAAACAAGGAGTATGCCACCGCCATTTCTTATTTTAAAAAAGCTGAAAAGCGCATAAAAGGAAAACAATTGGTATCAATTTATAATAATTTATCTGAAGCTTACAGCAAAACTGGGCAGTTGCAAAATGCTTTAGAGTATGCCAAAAAATCGAGTAAATTGAATGATAGTATTTTAAATGTTGAAAATCAAAAAGGTTTTCTTGAAATACAAACCAAATACGAAACTGAAAAAAAGGAAAATGAAATCTTAAAATTACAAGCCGAGAACCTTGAAGTAAACTATAAGCGTAAAAAGAATTTATACTTGTTTACTTGGGCTTTATTGGCGCTATCATTGGCTATTTTCTCTATTTATTTCTTGCAGAAAAATGCAAAAAGAAAGCGTATCATCATGCAACAGGATTTGAAAATAAAAGAGCAAGCTTTCAATCAATCCTTAAAAGCCAAAGAATTAGAGGGTATCGATAATATTTTAGAAGCACAGGAAAAAGAACGCTCTAAAATGGCCGCTGAATTACATGACAATTTAGGAAGTAAGGTGGCAACGCTAAAACTGCTTTTAGAAAGTTCTGACAACAGAGATGATTTTTTAAATAATTACAGTAAGCTGAAAGATTTAATAGGAGATACATACAATGAAATAAGAAATATCTCGAAAAACAAAAACTTTGGTGCTCAAATAAGTAGTGGTCTAATCCACTCTACTAAAGCTATAGCTGCTCAAATTTCGGATACAAAAAAACTAAACATAGAGGTTATAAATATTGATGTTGAAAAGCGGATAGAAAACAATATTGAGATCCAAATTTTTAGAATTATTCAAGAATTGATTACCAATATTACAAAACATTCTAAAGCTTCTGAAGCAACAATTCAATTTTCAGAAGACGAAAATGTGCTGAATATTATTGTAGAAGACAACGGATGTGGTTTTGACATGAACAGTTCAAAATCTGGTATTGGACTTTCAAATATTGAAAAACGTATTGAAAAAATTAATGGCGAGTTTGTCATTGACACTTCCAAAGGTAACGGTACCACAGTAATTTTAAATATTCCATTATGACCATTAAAATCATTATAGCTGATGACCATCAACTTTTTATTGACGGATTAAAATCTATCATAGAAAAAGCACTAAATGTTGAAGTTATTGGAGAAGCCAATAATGGATTAGAAGTTCTAAAATTACTTGAAGAAGGTTTACATCCAAATGTAATTATTACTGATATTAGGATGCCAATATTGGATGGTGTGGGGTTGACTAAAATACTCACTAAAGAATATCCCAAAATTAAAGTATTGTCATTAAGCATGTTCGATCAAACCATTGATGTTACCGAAATGCTCGAAGTTGGCGCAAAGGGATACGTGACCAAAAATGTAGATAAAAACGAACTGGAATTAGCCATTAACACACTCGTAAAAAACGAATATTATTTCAGTAAAAACCTTCCTGATGATATCAAGGATTGGTTCAACCAGGAAAGAAACACTCCTAAAACTGAATTAACAAAACGAGAAACCGAAATTTTACAACTCCTTGTAAAAGGCAGAACCTCTTTACAGATGGCAAAACAGTTAAAACTCAGTAAATTTACTATTGATACCCATAGAAAGAATATCCACAAAAAATTGGGCATTAAAAGCAATACGGGTTTGGTAAATTATGTGCTAAAGCAAGAAAACAAATAGAAATTAAATAGTTTTTAGCTCATTCAATTTCATCGGTACTTCAGGATTTACCAACTTAGTCTTATCAACTTGCAATCTGTCTTTAATAAATTTAGTGCCAAAAACATATGCTTTAGCATTATTTACAGCATCGACAGCTAGTAATTCATCATCTTTAAAATACCAAACTGAAAAGCTTTTTCCGTCTGCTTCTTCTCTTTTAATGACTTCGGTATAGCCTTCTGACAGGCCAACCATTTGTAATTTTACATCATACTGATCGGACCAAAACCAAGGAATCGTATCATAAACAGGTGTTTGCCCACAAATTGAAGCTGCTACAACCTTAGATTGGTCAACTGCATTTTGTACAGATTCCAATCTTACATGTCTATCATAATGTGGATTATGATGGAACGTACAATCGCCAACGGCATAAATATCATGGTCGTTTGTACGTGCTTGTTCGTCAACTAAAATACCGTTTTGAGTGACTATTTTTGAGGCATCGGCGAGTTCTTTATTTACAAAAATTCCAACGCCAACAATAATCATATCAGCATCAAATTTTGAACCATCAGCACAAATAACTGTATTAGCTTCGTTATCCGTTTCTATCAATGTTACATTCTTGCCTTCTAAAACAGTAACACCATTTTCTTGATGTAATTGACCGAAATACTCAGACATTACAGGTGCCGTAACACGTTGTAAAATACGTGTCTCACGCTCTAAAACAGTAACATTTGCCCCTAACTTTTTAAGAGATGCTGCAGTTTCCAAACCAATATAACCACCGCCAATAACCACTACATTTTTACTTGAAAGTGTGTTTATGGTTTGTTTAATATTGGTAACATCGGTCGCTGTGCGTAACGGGAATAAATTTTTAGCAGTCTTAATTCCTGGAATCGGTGGAATTATAGGACGTGCTCCTGTAGCAATCACTAATTTGGTGTAGCTATGTGTTGTATCATCTTCAAGTGAAATCGTTTTTTCTTCTCTATTGATACTTTTCACTTTTACACCTAAATGTAAACCTATGGCTTCTTTTTCATAGGCTTCGGCAGATTTCAGCAAGTTCTTGTCCAACCCATCATCACTAGTTAGATAGGCTTTTGATAAAGGCGGTCTGTGATAAGGTAAATACGGATCTACATCAAATAATTCAATGCTGCCTTCCCAGCCTTCTTTTCGTAAATTAAAGGCACAATTTACCCCTGCATGACTTGCACCGATAATAATACAAGCCTTGTCTTTGGTTGATTCCATAATTTAAAAATCTATTTAGCTACCTGAAGTACGATACCATCAAGTGAGTCGTTTATTTCCAACTGGCACCCTAATCGGCTATATTCGTTTGCATTATCATCTAATTCCAGCATGTCTTGTTCTATTTCGCTTGCGCCTCCTATTTTTTCAATATCTTCAGGAGTAAGAAATACATGGCACGTAGCACATGAGCATACACCGCCGCAATCGCCATCAATGCCTTTTATATTATTTTCAACAGCTAGCGCCATTACGGAACCAGAGGCTCCTTCTACAGTAATACGTTCGTTATCACTTGTTACAAATGTTATTTTTGCCATACCTATTTATTTTTGTTTTTATTTTTTTGACAGGGATTTCATGGATTAGATGCGACATCTATTTCGCGAATTAAACCTTAGTTTTATGCCGCTTAAACTAATTTATTAAATTTAACTTTTAGTTTATCGAAGCCCACTTTTCGTTTAAATTCTCCTAATTCTTCAATATTTTCTTTTGAATCTATGATATCAATAGAACCTACTTTTTCTGTAAGTGCTACTATAAATATTTTCATAATCTGTCTTGCATGGGTAGCACCCAAACAATTATGATGACTAAAACCAAACCCAACATGCGGATTTACTTTTCGGTCTAAAACCACTTCATTTGCATTTTCAAACACATTTGCGTCGCGGTTAGCAGAAGCCCAACATAACGAAATTCTTGTGTCTTCTTTTACAGCATGTTCACAAACCTGGGTATCTTCAGTAACCACACGCCCCATTTGTGTTAATGGCGAAAAATAACGCACAAATTCTTCTGTGGCGTTTCCGATAATTTCTGGTTCTGCCCTTAAACGATCAAGCGATTTTGGGTGTTCTGCAAAATAAGCAATAGTATTTGTAAGCGCATTGATAACCGTATCACGCCCACCTGCAAAAGTTAAAATCATAACCCCTTTTACTTCTTCCTTGGTCAATTTTTTACCATTTACCTCAGAATTTAATAACATCGTGTATAACCCTTCCCCCGGATTTTCGATAGCTTGATCTATACGTGCATCAATATAATCATATAAAATAGCGGCTTTATCGCCATCCAAAGCTTCACCCTCACTTCTAAATACATGTGTTCCCCAAGAAATCCAAGTTTCAGACTCTTCAAAAGGCGTATTTAATAATAATGTTAAAGCTCTAGATTGTAGTACCAATGCAAATTCTTCAATAGCATCTAAATTGTCTTTATCTAAAACACTATCTAATAAACCATTAATTTGGTTGGATAATTTTTCTTGATATTCAGCTTCCAAAGGACGTTTAAACCAAGGCTCTACCATAGTTCTATAATCTTTATGCTCTGGAGGATCTACTTCAAAAGGAATTTGACGTGTCGTACGAATATTTACTTCGGAAGGGATTACTATTCTGCCCGGAGTTGCTCCAGATTGAAACGTTTTCCAATTATGTGCAGACTTTCTAACATCTTTATGTCTCAAAAGCATCGTTACTGGATCGTTTTGATCGTCCATTTCCCCTATACCGGTTTCAACTCTGGCTTTCTCAAACGGATCTGGAAACTCACTTTTTTTCATATTATGCTAATTAACGGTTATTAAATTTATTTTGGAGTGCAAAAGTTGCAATAAATATAACAATTTCCGTAACCTTTTTTAGCATATAAATAAACTATTCTGTATGTATTATTTTTATTTTGATATTTTTGTTACAAAATAGATTACAGATGAATCCTATTCTTGAACCCATACATTTAGAGCAACATCAGAGTATTACTGGCTTTATTTATGAAAAAACTAATTTTGAAATGCCTTGGCATTTTCATCCTCAACATGAACTTACTTATATAGAGGAGAGTTTTGGCACTAAATTTATTGGAGATTATGTTGGCGCTTACGAATCAGGGGAGCTTGTTTTATTACGCTCAAAACTACCACATTGCTGGAAAAATGAGATGCATCAAAAAGGATCATCAAAATCTTTTGTAATACAATGGAACAAAGGTATTTTTACGCATGTTCCTGAATTAGCACCAGTTTTTAATATGCTGAAAACAGCTTCAAAAGGTATTATTTTTGACAAGGAAGAGGTTGCCCATTTAATTCCACAGTTTAAAGCATTAATAACTTTAGAAGGCCATGAACTTTATATAAAATTACTTTCCCTATTAGTCAGTCTTTCTGAATGTTCACAAAAAACCTTATCTGAAGCTAGTTTTATAGATGATTTACCATCAGAATACGGAAAAAGGATTTCTAAAGTGCATGATTTTGTAGAAACCAATTATACCCAGAAAATCTATTTAAAAGAAGTGGCAGACTTAGTAAATATGAGTGAACAATCATTTTCGCGTTTTTTCAGTAAAATGATGGGGCGTTCGTTCTTTACATTTTTAAACGAATACCGCATTAATATTGCAACGCGTATGCTTATAGACTCAGATGAAACAGTATCTCAAATCGCATTTGCGTGTGGCTATGAATCCCTGCCGTTTTTCTTTAAAAAGTTTGGTAAAGTACATCAATTGTCTCCTGCTAAGTATCGGAAGAAGCATGTGGTTTGATTATTTTTAAATCCAGTTATCCCAGCCAAGCACTCCAAGGAATTCTCGACACGAGCAGTACTAACGCTATGGTATAAAAAATTGCAATTGTCTTCAATTTTGGGGCAGATGTTAATTTCTTTTTATGTTTAGAATAGCCAATTGTAATAAGGGCTACTACTGCAATATTTATGATTGGGTGCTCAACTAGGTATAATCTGTTTACAGAGTCTTTCATGATTTCACCCATCCCAATTTCACTGAACAAAGCAAATCGAGGAGCTACAAAATAAAGTATAAAACCAATTAACAACTGAATATGGGACACTATCAAGGTAAATAATGAAATTCTAAAATCTTTAGGACTGTACTCTTTCCCGCCAACAGATTTTGCAATGGCATTTACTACCGCAATAATTAAAATTAATAGCACTAGATATGCCCAATAAGAATGTAATACTTGAATCGTTTCGTACATGATTTCGAATTTTATTTAACTGTTTAAAAATACAGATTTTTGTCTAGTCCAATAATAATCGATACTGATTATTATGGGGCTAATTGAATGTTTTAAGACATTTTCTTATAATAATTCAACAGATTGGCTGTGGAAGCATCATGTTCATTTTTTTCTTCTCCGCTAAATTCTTTTAAAATTTTGCTCGCTAATTGCTTACCTAATTCTACTCCAAATTGATCGTAACTATAAATATTCCAGATGATACCTTGAACAAAGATTTTATGCTCGTACATAGCAATCAATTTCCCTAAACTTTCTGGAGTTAATTTATCGATGAAAATGGTATTGGTTGGTTTGTTTCCAGCAAAAACCTTAAAAGGAATAATATTTTCTGGAGTATTCTCGGCCACTACTTGTGCTTTAGTTTTACCATTGAGCAAAGCTTCTGTTTGCGCCAAAAAGTTTGACATTAACTTATTTTGATGGTCTTGATTGCCATGAAGCGATTTTGTAAAACCGATAAAATCTGCCGGAATTAACTTGGTGCCTTGATGTATCAATTGAAAAAAGGCGTGTTGTGAATTTGTTCCTGGCTCTCCCCAAATCAATGTCCCTGTTTCGTAATCTATTGGGTTGCCATTTCTATCTATGCTTTTTCCGTTACTTTCCATAATACCTTGTTGCAAATAGGTTGCAAACTGATTAAGATATTGAGAGTAGGGAATAACAGCTTCACTTTCAGCATTAAAAAAGTTATTGTACCACACACTAATTAATGCCAAAACTACGGGGATATTGCTTTTAAAATCTTCATTTTTAAAATGCTCGTCCATTTTGTGAGCCCCTTTTAAAAGACCATCAAAATTATGATATCCCGTGGCTAAACTTATAGATAGACCAACGGCACTCCACAAAGAGAAACGACCTCCAACCCAGTCCCACATTGGGAAAATGTTATTGGCATCTATTCCAAAGTTCTTTACGGATTCAATATTGGTTGAAACAGCAACAAAATGTTTCGCTATGTCTTCTTCATTGGCTGAATTTAAAAACCATGCTTTGATGGTATTTGCGTTAGAAATGGTTTCCTGAGTAGTAAACGTTTTAGAAACAATGACGAAAAGTGTTGTCTCTAGATTTAATTTTTTAATCACTTCATTTACATGATCTCCATCTATGTTGCTTACAAAATGGGTTGTTAAGTGATTTTTATAATATTGAAGTGCTTCAACAACCATGGCCGGTCCTAAATCTGACCCTCCAATACCAATATTTACAACATCGGTAAATGGTTTTCCGGTATAGCCTTTTCTATCGCCGTTTACAACTTGTCCAGTAAAGCTTTCGATCTTACGTTTTACGTTGTAAACCTCAGGGACTACATTCTCTCCATCTAATTTTATAACAGAAGATTCTGGTGCCCTTAATGCTGAATGTAATACAGCTCGTCCTTCGGTTAAATTTATTTTTTCTCCTGAAAACTGACTTTTAATGGCTTCTTTCAGCTTCACATCATCCGCAAGTTCCAAAAGGTTTTTGAATGTTTCTTCAGTAATTCTATTCTTAGAAAAATCTACATAAAAATCGTCCCATTTTATGGTAAACTTATTTGCTCGATCGCTATCTTGAGCAAACAGATCTTTCATCTGTAAATTCTTTACAGTGGCAAAATGCTCTTGTAATTTTTGCCAAGAGTTCGTTGTAGTCGGGTTTATGCTAGGTAATGCCATAAATTACTGGTTGTATGAAATTGGATTAGTATTCTCTTTTAGCCTATGCTCCGGTTGATTTTCGTCTTCAAAAACATCTTCTAGAAAATCGATATTGTCTAGTTGTGTTTTTATGGGTTGAATGAAATCTAAATATTTCACTTTCAACGAATCTGAAATTGGTTTTGCTTCAGGTAATTTTTGTTTGAAGGGATCTACTTGTTTGCCGTTTTTCCAGAAACGATAACATACATGTGGGCCTCCAGTATTACCTGTCATACCCACTTTACCTATAACATCTCCTTGTTTTACAAACTGGCCAACTTTAACAAGACGCTTGCTCATGTGCAGATACTGTGTTTCATAAGTAGCATTGTGTCTTATTTTTACATATTTACCGTTACCGCCTTTTCGTCTAGACTCGGTAACGGTACCATTTGCGGTTGCCATGATTGGTGTGCCTATTGGTGCTGCAAAATCGGTACCTTTATGGGGTCTTACCCTAAAACCATACACAGCAATACGCCGTTTTAGATTATATCTTGAAGAAACGCGACTAAATTTTACTGGTGCTTTTAAGAATGCACGTCTTAAATTTTTAGCTTCTTCATTAAAATAATCTATGATGCCCTTTGTAGAATCCACCACAAACTCAAAAGCGTAAAAGGGTTCTTTATTATGTTCAAAATAGGCTGCCTTAATATTATCTACACCAATATAAATACTATCATCAATATATTTATCAGTATAAATTACCTTAAAGCGATCTCCTTTTTGTAACCGTCTAAAATCAATGGTCCATGCATAAATTTCATCTGCCATTTTGTAAGCAAGTCTAGGGCTTAAACCTTTTTCATCAAGAGTTGTTGAAATATTACTGGTAATTACACCAGTGGCCACTTTTTCAACATATGTTATCGGTTTTATACCTGTAAAAGCGTGTATAGAATCTTTAAAATTTATAACTACATATTTTTCTTTAGACGGTTGGTATATAAAAGCTTCTGGAGTTTCCAAAGAGTCTTTAGCGCACAACAATACATAAGGTTTCCCTACTTGCAGTCGCCTAATATCGAAAGTGTCTTTAGCTTTTTCTGCAATATGGAAAATTTTAGGATAGCCTATATTATTACGCTCTAAAATTTCACCAAAACTATCACCGCTTTTAATGGTATCGTGTTTAACAACGTAGTCATCTATATTAAAACCAAACATCGTAATAGGATCTGGTTCGGGAATAACTTCAACAACTTCTTCTATTTCAAGTTTAGGGTCGTTTTTACAGCCTATACATATTAACCCGAATACTACTAATATTAAATATTTATTCCCCACTCTTTTATTTCTTTTTCTGTCCATAAATCTGGAAAAAATATTCTTTTTTGATATTTTGGGTGCATATACTTTACCCATTCACTACCTCCAGTTGCTTCGGCTGTTTTGCCCCCAATATTCAAGTAATGGTTTGCTGTATTGTAATGCGCCATAACCCACTTGATGTTTACGGTATAATCGTAGTGCCTCATGGCCTGTATTAAATCCGCATTTTCTTGAGCTTCCTTAGGTAAGGATTTGTATTTGGACCAAAGATTATTGTCCTCATAAAATTTAGAAAATTCTATAAATTCTTTTTTGTAGCGTTTCTCAAAAGCAGAAAGTGTATAGGTTTTTTTGCCTGTTTTAAAATCTTTTCCTGCTGCTTGCCAGTATAACTGCTCAAAGGCTTTATTGCAGCAAATATTTGGACCGACTTTATCTCTAAAGCGTTTATCTATTAAATTAATTAATTCTGTAGATGCGAATTCAACCTTTCTATATTGCGCACTTTGAAACCCACTTGCAGGTGTTAAAGTTGTTCTGAATTTGTTGTATTGATCAACGTTCATCCCATCTTTCATGATACTAAAGGAGGATGTCAACACATCAAAATAGCGACTAACACGCATTATTTTTTCAGTAAAAATTTGGGCATCTAAATCGTCAACCTCATTTTTAGCAACTTGCCCAATTTCAGTCAATATCATTTTAAAAAGCAACTCGCTAATTTGATGATACATTATAAATACCATCTCGTCCGGGAAATCTGTTCTGGGTTTTTGAAGATTCAACAATACATCGGTTTGAATATAATCCCAATAGCTGATAGGCTTGCTATGGAGCAATCCTTCTAAGTGAACCTCTAAATCTTGGTCTATAGACTCGTATTTTTCTCTGAGTTGGTTTGTTATGTCTGAGTCTGATTTCATTAATTATTAACAACTATTTGAAACGGATGTTTTAGTCCCTTAAAGGCTTCGAGGTCTGCGCGTAGCGACCCAACAGCCAAATCTGCTTTGATGCGTAAAGGTACTTTATTTTTGTCTTTAGACACCCATAGCGTTAAACTTTCTTCTTCTTTAAAAACACGCCCTGCCATCACGTAAGGTCTAAATTTTAAAGATTCTATATCTCCAAATTCCGTATCAATAGTTTCTTCACCTAAATACTGTAGTTTAAAACCATAATTTTCTTCATCAAAAAACATATCCACCTTTATTTCGTCTCCAACCTTTAAATTACGTGTATCCAAATTATTTCTTAAGTAATAAAACGTAGATACCATGTCCTGGATATTGGGCTTGGTGTCAATAACTTTCTTGGTTTTATGCTTTTTATTATTAATGTGGGCTTTATTGTTTTCTTGGTCGAACTCAATTTCAATATCTTTTGTATGTCCGCCCTCATCAATATTTCTCACAAATTTGTAAGGCATAATTGTTTTTTTATCAAAGTAGGTTTCATACCTATCTTTCACTTTAAAAAACCATCGTATCATACCTGTTGTCCAGCCTTTACCAACAACATGATACACATCTTTGTCCTCTAGCTTTGAATCTTTTACGGTAAGTGTAGCATTTCCAGCCTTTAAAAAACCGCTATAACTCATTTTAAATTTAAACCATTCACCATCTTCAAAAGCAGGTTCTTGCTGCGCTTCGGTCATTTGTACAGCACTAAAAGTAATTAATATAAGTAGTAATTTCTTCATCTCTATTTGGGTAATTATAATGTAACTTCTTATCGTACATTTTATTGTTTTCAAGTAAGAAATTACAATTACTGTTCCAAAAATAGAAATTTTATTGAAATAGCTGTAACCATAAGTGTTATAGTTCTGTTAGAATTCCCATAAAATAAAAATAATTTAGGTAATCTACTCCCGAAGTATCTGGAGATCGGGCTTTCACTACTTGCTTCCTCCTTAGGTCGGGAAGCTCAAACATGCCATTATTTTTTAAAGCGTACCTCTTTTAGCTTGCTCTCTTTCAATAGATTCAAAAAGTGCCTTAAAATTACCTGCTCCAAAACCTTTTGCACCCATACGCTGTATAATTTCGAAAAACAGCGTAGGTCTATCTTCAACAGGCTTAGTAAAAATTTGTAACAAATAACCTTCTTCATCGGCATCAATCATAATACCTAAACTTTTTAAAGTTTCAATATCTTCTTTTAGTTTGTGACTGTGGGCTTTTAACCGTTCTGGAACTGCCCTATAATATGCTTCTGGAGGCGTAGATAAAAACTCAACCCCCCTTGCTCTTAAACTAGACACGGTAGAAATAATATCATCGCTAGCAACCGCGATATGTTGCACGCCAGCACCTTCATAAAAATCGAGATATTCTTCTATTTGAGATCGTTTTTTACCTTTTGCAGGTTCGTTAATGGGGAATTTTATGCGCCCGTTACCATTACTCATGACTTTGCTCATAAGTGCGGAATATTCGGTATGGATTTGTTTATCATCAAAAGACAGGAAGTTTTCGAATCCCATGACATCTTCGTACCATTTTACCCATACATCCATTTGTCCCCAACCTACATTGCCCACCATGTGGTCTATGTATTTTAGTCCGACCGGTTCTGGATTGTAATCACTTTTCCACTCACGGAAACCTGGTAAAAACGTACCGTTATAGTTTTTGCGTTCCACAAACATATGCACAGTTTCTCCGTAAGTATAGATTCCTGCACGAATTACTTCGCCATGCTCGTCTTTTTCAACAACAGGTGGCATGTATGATTTTGCGCCTCTATTGGTGGTTTCTTCATAGGCCTTTTTGGCATCTTCTACCCAAAGCGCAATTACTTTTACACCATCGCCATGTTTTACAATATGATCGTTTATACTAGATTTACTGTTTAAAGGCGTGGTAAGTACCAACCTGATTTTGTCTTGCTTCAACACATAACTTACGGAGTCTTTCGCCCCTGTTTCTAAACCTTTGTAAGCAGAAGATTGAAATCCAAATGCTGTTTTATAAAAATGCGCCGCCTGTTTTGCGTTACCCACATAGAGTTCTACATAGTCTGTTCCAAGAAGTGGCAAGAAATCTTGCGCACCTTCAAAAATTTTTTCTAAAGCATCCATAATATAAAGCCCGCCTTAACCCTCCCATGTGGAGGGCACTCAAATCGGGTAATTGAGTATTCTATTTATAGTTAACCTTCCTGAAAAGTTTTTCTTAATATTTCAGTATTTGTTGTATCTAATGTTTCTTCATCTTCATAATATTCAAAACCATCATAAAGTGTGTCATTTTCAAACTCAAAGGTTTCTTCTTTTTCGAAATTTTTAAATTCATCTAAAATCCCTGATGACAACATCGTGCCATAAAAAATTAAAACGCCTATTGAATACAGCACTAAAACACCGCTAAAAACCAGAGCAACAATATTTAATATTTTACCTGTTGAGACATTGCTTTGTGTTTGTGGCGAGTAGGCTTCTGGATTTTGCGCATATTCCTTTAAACTCTTATTTGCCATAACTAAGCCTATAATACTCAATGTTAATGGAATCACGGCTACTATACCGTAACAGCAACATCCTGTAAAGCTAAACACTAGTGCTACTATTCCTAAAATTAATGAAGTTGGATCTGCTGGTAATTTATTCATGTAAAAAGCCCCTCTTAATCCCGATCTTGATCGGGAAACTCAAACTGGGTATTTTGAGTATTTATTTATAATGTTTTTGTATTTAACCCGTTGTGCATTTTGAGAAAATTTTGTCAGTTCGAGTGAGTGTTGCGATTGAAATAAGCAAAATTTGTATCGAGAATAAAAATTTTCGTTTTAGAAAAGCTGTTCTCGATACAAAATTCTTTCAGAATTTCACTCGAACTGACATTTGTTTATTAAAAAGGTCCAAAATGCACAACGGGTTATTTAATTAAATTGTATGCCGTGAAACTCAAAATATATAAGTAATCAGTCCCCTTCCTTTGGAGGAGCTGGGGGAGGCTTCAACCACGATTTATGATAACTGTTATCGGCAATTTTCATGGCTTCTTCTGTGACCATAAGTGGTTTGAAAGTATCCACCATAACTGCGAGCTCGTCGGTTTTGGTTTTGCCAATACTTCGCTCGGTTGCTCCTGGATGCGGTCCATGCGGAATACCTGCCGGATGCAACGAAATATGACCAGCTTCTACATCGTTTCTGCTCATAAAATCGCCATCTACATAATACAGCACCTCATCGCTATCTATATTGCTATGATTGTATGGTGCCGGAATGGATTGCGGATGGTAATCGTACAACCTTGGCACAAAACTGCACACCACAAATGCATCGGTTTCAAAAGTTTGATGTACTGGCGGTGGTTGATGGATACGTCCTGTAATGGGTTCAAAATCGTGAATTGAAAATGCATACGGATAGTTATATCCATCATAACCAATTACGTCAAATGGATGGGATGCATACGTCATTTCTATAATATCATCTTGTTTTTTTACTTTGATCAAGAAATCTCCAGATGCGTTATAGGTTTCTAATTCTTGAGGTCTGCGGATATCGCGTTCGCAAAACGGGGAATGTTCCAAAAGTTGTCCGAACCAATTTCTGTAACGTTTAGGTGTATAAATTGGCCGTCTAGATTCTATAATGAACAAGCGATTATTTTCAGTATCAAAATCCATTTTGTAGATTATTCCTCTTGGTATCAACAGATAATCGCCATACTTGAAATCGAGATTCCCTAGATGTGTTCTTAGTTTTCCAGTGCCTTTGTGGACAAAAATCAATTCGTCCGCATCTGTGTTTTTATAGAAATAATTTGTTGTAGATAGTTTTGGTGCTGCTAAAACTATGGCACAATCACTATTGACCAACACCGTTTTTCGACTTTCTAAATAATCGTTTTCTGGTTTCACTTGAAATCCTTTTAAACGATAAGATTGTATATTATTTGATTGCGCTATTTTTGGTGCCACGCTATACCGTTTTTCTATTCCTTTAACTTGTGTTGGACGTTGCTCGTGATAACTGTTGGTTGACATGCCATCGAAACCAATAGTGCCAAACAATTGCTCGTAATATAAACTACCGTCTGGTTTTCTGAATTGTGTGTGTCGTTTAGGGGGAATATTCCCAAGTTTGTGATAAAAAGGCATTTCTTTTTGATATTAAAAGTTAACCCTTGGTTCCGATAGCTATCGGAAGCGCTCAGGGCGACAAAAGACTAAAAAAATCAACGTATATAAAGATACAAAAAATGCTCGCTTATTCAGGATTTCTCTTGATGAGATAATGAAGGAATTGCAATAAGTCTGTCCATAAAAATATCATAACTACACAAATATCGTGAAAAATATTGATCAAATTCTTAGAGAGATTTCCGTCCTTATGGAAATAAATACAGAACTTTTAGAACCAATACCCCACATTAAAGTACCAAACACTATTTTTTCGTTCTGGAGAATAACTATACTTTATTTGGATTGGTCCAAAAAAACTATCCAATGCATAACCAAGCGCATAACCTCTATAGTCTGGCAAGGTAAACCACTCTCCAGACTCAAAAATATCATCATCAACATTTGCCCAATTGCCTTCTAAAGTAATGTGGTTTTTATTAAAAATCTCGTAATCCATACTAAAATTCGCCTTTACAAAACTATTCCCTGTAAGCACAATAAAATCATAGCCATAAAAGGGAATAAAGTTATTAATTAGGTTATTGCCGTAACCTCCCAGAGCAAAATCCAAGGTGGTTGTAGATTTATCTCCAAATTTAAAACCTCCACTAGTTTTCAAATTAAAAGCTAGCTTTGGAGACACACTAAATGCATAACCCATCTCGGCTTTTGCTATTGAGAAACTATCAAAATCTTCATTAAATTGAGATGCAAATAAATACATGTGCAAATCGCCGTTAAAATACACGCCTTTTTTTGGAAAATACTTGTGATCATAGGTATCCAACCTTAAACCTCCAAAAGCGCTAAAGTAATCGGTACTTTCAAAAATAAATTCGTCTTGATTGGAGTTTAAAATGGTTTCAGATTTAATTTCCAAACGCTTGTGTTCTGCCCCCATACTAAAGGCAAAATCTTTTTTTATCAAGGTTTCAAGATAAAACTGATTTGTTTGGTCGTGTAGCAAAACATCAATCTTATTTAATCCTGTGCCTTCAATTTGAATATCATCCAATAATAATTGTGCGCTTACCCCTTTTTTAAATTGGTTGTATCTAGATCTTAAACCCACACTCCAATAAAAACCCTTATCTATTAAATAATCGAAATTATAACGTACATTATCTCCAAGAATGATGTCTAATGATGCGATATCGTTGTTAAACAACAATCGTTTTTTAGTTAGATTTATAAGTGCTGCACTTTTATATAAATCGTCGTAATGTACGGCTAATTTTAAAAATGTAGTCGTTTTTGTTTCTGTTACGTTAGCATGCAAATCATAGGTGTTCTCTTCATTTGTTGCTTCTAATCGATACTGAAATGCATCAAAATTATTAGTTGCCACTAAATTATTTACGCCATCTACAAAGTCGGAATACGCAACTCTTTCCAGTCCTTTTAATTTTAGTTTTCCTAACACATAAGCGCGAGTGTATTTACTAATTCCATTTACTTTTATCTCACGAATTACAATACTGTCTTTTACAATTTTAGGTATCGTTTTTTTTGGAGTTTTAATTTGTTTATCCAGCAATTCTTTTAGGTCATCTACATACGCCAAAGCAGCTTTCTTTCCATTGGCTATAATTTCATTGCCTTGATCGAACGACACAACATTAAAATTTCTGATATCTGGTTTAATGTAGATATCCGTTTTTTTAGATTTCAATTTCATATCATTAATCGTTCTAAAATTATTGATTTGAAACAGTACATCGGGAGCTGAAGTTAGTTCGTCTCGGTTTACCAGGGCATCTTGCACATCAACACCGATAATAACATCCATGCCTTTTGCCTTGAGTTCATCTACAGGATAATTATTTACTACGCCGCCATCAATTAAAATTTCTCCGTTGATAGTTACCGGCTGAAATAACGATGGCAATGCCCCACTTGCAACTACCGCTAGTGGCAAATTCCCTTTATCTAATATGACTTGTTTTCCATTTTCTACGTTGGTTGAAACACAAAAAAATGGAATCGGTAAATTTTCAAACTCTTTTATATGATTTACATGGAGCATTAATTTAGAAAACAAATTATAAGTATTTTGACCTCTAGAAAATGCTGAAGGCAACTTTAATTTAAAATTTTCAAAAGGTAATGTTATGGCGTATTTTTCAGAATTACTACGTTCGTAAAACGCCTTTGAAACTCTTGGTAAATTGTCGTTTATAATTCTATCGAAATCCAATGAGTTAAAGATAGAATCCAGTTCTTTTCCAGAATATCCAGAAGCGTATAATGAACCTACAATAGCGCCCATACTTGTTCCAGCAACGTAATCTATTTTTACGCCTAAACTGTCAATGACTTTTAAAACCCCAATATGTGCTAAACCTTTTGCGCCACCGCCACTTAATACCAAACCAACTTTTGGCGCAGGCTTTTCTTGCGCATGGTTTTGCGCTTTCGCGGAAAGTGAAGCGATTAGGAATAGGGTTAATATGATGGTTTTTAGGTTCAAATTTTGTTTTTTGTTTTTCTGCTACCGCTCGTTTGCAACGAGTGGCGGGTTAAATTTGTTTGTGGGCACTCGTTACAAACGAGCGCTAGCTCAGGTTTTCTATTTAAATAGTTCGTTTTTTAAAATTCGATAGTTCAGATTCTTTTCTTTATTCCGGAAATTTTGTTTTTGTCTGTCAAAAGTCAGGTTTTCCGAATAATTTCTTTCAGATAATTTAAAAGCTAAAGTGCTATCATTCAGCAATTCGGTTTTAGCTATTTCCATATCTCCAAACCCAGCGAATGAATTATAAAATTCTGCTGTTAATTTTCCGTTTCTCTCTCTAACAGTCAGATTTTTTGTTGTCGCAAAACTGTCATCAATTATATCAAGTACAATTTCTCCTTTAATCTCGTTTCTAATTTTATTTGTAATTCCGAATGTCAAATCTAAAATTGGAATTGACAACAATAAAATCGGAAGCAGTTTTTGTGTTAAATTTCGTTTTTTTAAAAGTAATCTTATGAGTCCAATTAAGCACAAAAGAATTGAAATCAGCCAAACTCCACGCGCAATAATATTCGTATGGAGTTCAACTAAAAAGACGCTCAAAACGTAAATCAGAGTTAAAATTATGTATTTGTTCAGTTCGCTTTTCATATGTTGTACAACTTATTATGAACTAACTTTAAATTTAGTATGAAACCTACAAGGTTTTTAAAACCTTGCAGGTTGTTTATTTCCCATGATAATATCTATAAACCTTCTCCGCCCTAGACACCCCAACAACAGCTTCCAATTCATCTAACTTGGCATGCGCCACACGTTTTGCAGATTTAAAATGTTTTAACAACTCCACAACTGTTTTTTCGCCAATGCCTGGTATGGTTTCCAACTCTGTATTTAACGCTGTTTTGCTGCGTTTATTTCTATGGTGTTCTATCCCAAAACGGTGCGCTTCGTTTCGCAGTTGTTGTATGATTTTAAGCGTTTCGCTTTTTTTATCTAAATATAAGGGAATTGGATCATCTGGGTAAAATAATTCTTCCAAACGTTTTGCAATTCCGATGACGGCAATTTTCCCACGTAAATCGAGCGCATCCAAACTTTTTAATGCAGATGATAATTGTCCTTTTCCACCATCAATAATGATGAGATGCGGCAATGGTCGGTCTTCATCCAATAAACGTTTGTAGCGTCTATAGACCACTTCTTCCATAGAGGCAAAATCATCTGGGCCTTCAACGGTTTTGATGTTAAAATGGCGGTAATCCTTTTTGCTTGGTTTCCCGTTTTTAAATACCACACATGCTGCTACAGGATGCGTACCTTGTATGTTTGAATTATCGAAACACTCAATATGTCTTGGGGCTTCCGAAAGTCTTAAATCTGCTTTCATCTGCGCCATAATTCTGTTGGCGTGCCTATCTGGATCTACAATTTTCATTTGTTTAAAACGATCCATTCTAAAATACTTGGCGTTTCTTAATGATAAATCCAAAATGTGTTTTTTGTCTCCTAGCTTTGGAACTGTAACCTTAACATCTTCGCCTAAATCTAACTTAAAAGGTACATAAATTTCTTTTGAATTGGAATTGAAACGTTGCCTAATTTCGGTAATTGCCAACCCAAGAAGTGCTGCATCGGTTTCGTCCAATTTCTTTTTAATCTCTAAGGTATGCGAACGAATGATGGAACCGTAGGATAATTGTAAAAAGTTGACGTAACCATAACTTTCGTCGCTCATGATAGAAAACACATCTACATTGCTAATCTTAGGGTTTACAATGGTAGATTTTGCTTGGTAGTTTTCTAAAACCTGAATTTTTTCTTTTATTTTTTGTGCTTCTTCAAACTGCATGTTTGCCGCATACTGTTTCATTTGTGTTTTAAACTGCGACAAGGAATCTTTAAAATTCCCTTTTAAAATTTCTTTTATGGCTTTAATGTTTTCGTTGTATTCGGCTTCGGTTTCCAGACCTTCGCAAGCACCTTTACAATTTCCTAAATGGTATTCTAAACAGACTTTATACTTTCCCGCATCCACCTTTTCTTCGGATAAATTAAAGTTACAGGTTCGTAAACTGTACAATCCCCGTATTAAATCTAGAAGTGTGTAAACGGTTTTTCCGCTAGTGTAGGGTCCAAAATATTCGCTGCCATCTTTAAAAACGCGCCGGGTAGAAAACACTCTTGGAAAGCGTTCGTTCTTGATACAAATCCACGGATAGGACTTATCGTCTTTCAACAACACATTGTAGCGCGGTTTGTATTTTTTAATGAGGTTGTTTTCTAGAAGTAGTGCATCGGTTTCTGTATCGACAACTATGTGCTTGATGTTGGCAATTTTCCTAACTAGAACCCTGGTTTTACCGTTTTCGTGGGTTTTGGTAAAATAAGAACTTACACGTTTTTTTAAATTCTTAGCTTTTCCCACGTAAATGAGCGTACCTTCTTTATCGTAATATTGATAAACTCCAGGTTGATTTGGCAAGGTTTTTAATTGTATCTCTAAATCGGGGGTATCCATTATGGTAAAGGTAATTATTTAAAAGTTTTTCTTTTGAAATAAAGCCGTTTTTAACGCTTTAAAATTTTATGATAAAATTACGAGTATTCACTAAAAAGACCTAAGACATAAGACTTTCCCAACACACTAAAAAAAGCCGCTACATATTGATTTTTTGCAAATATTCAATTAAAACAGATTACGACATCAAAAATGGACGTAAGGTATTTTTTATCAAGTTCCTACATAGCTTTCTTCTGGATTTAAGTGGACACTAGTATGATAAAATAACACTAAAAAAACGCTACTCATCCCCTCAAATAAGAGTGGGTTGTGGGTGTATGTGTGTTAGTATTCTATATTTCCTTATTTTAAGAAAAAATAAACACCTCTCTTATCCCGATAGCTATCGGACTTCCTTTTTAGGAGGAAAACTGTTACTTTTAAAAGCCTATTGATTTTGATAGATGTGTCTTCTGAATTTTTCAAATTAACCTTAATTACGGTAGCATTAAATTTTAAAATTTTTGTTTTTTGAATGGATTAATTATCTACATTGCGCCGCTTTTAAAAACCCATTTTTTAAGTGGTACAAAAATTTGGAATTAGCTACTAACCTAGGCGGATAAGCGCTAGGCCTGCCAGCAGGTAGGCCAAAAAAAATAATTAAAAATTGATGACTAAGAAAATTATTGGACGTGTTGATAAAATTGACTTTCCGAAGCTGAATTTATTTGATATCGAAGTGAAAATTGATACTGGAGCTTATACTTCGACGATCCATTGCTCGAAAATTATTGAAAATGATGGCAAATTGCATTGTATGTTTTTTGAAAAAGGACATCCTTGTTTTTCTGAAACGCCTATTGTTTTTGATAGTTTTTCGCGTACCGATGTAAAAAGCAGCAACGGTTTTAAGGAAAACCGTTATAAAATAAAATCGGACATGGTGGTTTTTGGAAAGTCATACAGAATTAACTTAACTTTAAGCACAAGAGACGATATGAAGTTTCCTGTTTTAATTGGCAGACAATTTTTAAAACAAAAATTTCTGGTTGATGTAGATGTGGAACATGTTTCTTTTAAAATAAAACACAATTAATACATGAATATAGTAATACTATCTAGAAACGCAAATTTATACTCTACCGACCGATTGATTGAAGAGGGCGAAAAAAAGGGGCATAAAATGGAAGTGATAGACCCTTTAAAGTGCGACATTATTATTGAAAAGGAAAAACCAGCTATTTATTACAAGGATAGATATTTAGACTACGTTGATGCCATTATCCCTAGAATTGGGGCTTCGGTGACGTTTTATGGCTGTGCTGTGGTACGACAGTTTGAAGAAATGGGGGTTTTTACTATTGTAACTTCTGATGCAATTCAGCGTTCTCGTGATAAACTGCGCAGTTTACAACGCTTGAGTAAAGCGGGAATTGGGATGCCAAAAACCGTTTTTACAAACTATTCCAGAGATGTGGAAGAGGTTATAGAGCATGTTGGCGGTACACCTGTAATTATTAAATTATTGGAGGGCACGCAAGGTTTAGGTGTTGTTTTGGCCGAAACCAAAAATGCTGCCGAATCGGTTTTGGAAGCTTTTAATGGTTTGCAAGCCCGGGTTATTGTTCAAGAATTTATAAAGGAAGCCGGTGGTGCCGATTTACGTGCTTTGGTGGTGGACGGACAGGTTGTTGGTGCTATGAAACGCCAAGGTAAAGAGGGGGAATTCCGTTCTAATTTACATCGTGGCGGTTCGGCAAATATTATAAAACTGAATCATGATGAATTAAAATTAGCGATGAATGCTTCTAAAGCCTTAAAGTTACCTGTTTGCGGTGTGGATATGTTGCAATCTGCTAGAGGCCCTTTATTACTGGAAGTGAATTCAACGCCTGGTTTGGAAGGTATTGAAACTGCCACAGGACGGAATATTGCGAAAGCTATTATTACTTTTATAGAGAAAAACACAAAATAAAATGCCCGAAACAAAAGCCGACATACTTGACATTTTAGGTGAAAGCGTAAAACCCGGAGAAAGTAAAGAAGTCAGTTTTGATGTTGCAAATTTGCACACCTCAACACCTGTAAACTTACCTGTTATTATTGAACGTGCTAAAAAACCAGGCCCTACGGTTTTGTTTACCGCAGGGATTCATGGCGATGAAGTAAATGGTGTTGAAATTGTAAGACAACTAATTGCCAAAGGGATTAATAAACCTAAATGTGGCACTATTATTTGTATGCCCGTTATCAACGTTTTTGGCTTTATAAATTTAAAACGCGAATTTCCCGACGGACGGGATTTAAACCGGGTGTTCCCTGGAAGCCGTTCAGGTTCTCTTGCGGGTAGGGTTGCGCATAAATTGGTTCAGGACGTGATACCGCATGTAGATTTAATCATCGATTTTCATACTGGAGGTTCGGGACGCTTTAATGCACCGCAATTACGTTACGCTAAAAACAATTACAAACTCAATGAATTGGCTCAGGTATTTGGAGCTCCTTTTGTTTTATACTCTAAAAACTTATCGAAATCATTTAGAACAACCTGTTTTAAAATGGGCAAAAACTTGTTGCTTTTTGAAGGCGGAAAATCGTTTCATATAGATGATATTGTTACAAATTCTGGAGTTAACGGTTCTAAACGTGTTTTAAAACATTTAGGCATGTTACGCTCTAATTTTAAATCGTCTAAACCTAAAAAGGACTGTGTTTTTATTAATGACAGTCGCTGGTTGCGCGCCACACATTCTGGTATGTTTAAAGCGTCTATTAGTATTGGTACACCTGTAAAAAAAGGAGCTGTTTTAGGGAATATTACCGATCCTTATGGCAAATTTAATTATGCTGTAAAAGCCTCAAACGATGGCTATATTATTAATGTGAACGAATCGCCTATTGTGTATCAAGGTGATGCTCTGTTTCATATTACTACGAAATTAAAAAAGTAATATTATGACCAGACCCGTCAGGTTTCCAAAACCTGACGGGTCTAAAAAACAGAATCAATGTCAACTAAAGCTGAACTACGAAAAACATATAAAACCCTACGAAAAAACTTATCTGAAACCCAAATTGATGATTTAAGTTTGGCTATTGCCAATCAACTTTTAAAAATGCCCATTTGGGACTATTCTTTTTATCATATTTTCCTTCCTATTGAAGCACAAAAAGAAGTGAATACAGATTATATTCTGAATATTTTATCTGGAAAAGATAAGAATATTCTTATCTCAAAAAGTAATTTTGAAACTGGAGCAATGACACAGTTTTTGTTGACCGATAGTACAATTATTAAAAAGAACCACTACAACATACCCGAACCTGTCGATGGTATTGAAATTTCAAACGATAAAATCGAGGTTGTTTTTATACCACTTTTAGCCTTTGATAAACAAGGAAATCGAGTAGGTTATGGCAAAGGTTTTTATGATCGCTTTTTAGAGGAATGTAACCCTGAAACTATAAAAATTGGCTTGTCTTTTTTTAAAGCTGAAACTGAAATTACCGATACTTTTGAAAGCGATGTGCGTTTGGATTATTGTGTGACACCAAATAATGTGTACACATTTTAATCTTTACAGTTAATTAAACTTCTCTTAGCAAGTCATTTTTTTTTAACTTTATAAGAAACTTTTAAGCATCATCCATGACTTTTGAAATTGGCTTGGTTTCTTTAATTATAGTTACCATAATACTTCTTTTCGTTTTTGAAGTTTTCCCCGTTGACAAAATAGCGTTTTGCACTATTGGTGTTTTGATAATTTCAGGGCTAATAACGCCAGAAGAAGCGATAAGTGGTTTTTCCAATACTGCCGTAATTACTATTTTATGTCTCATGATTATTGCCACGGCATTAGAGCAAAATGGCGTTATCGCTTGGTTGGCCAATAGTCTTAAAGTTTTCAAAGATTGGCACATCTATTTATTAGTGCCAACTTTTATGCTTATTGCGGGCAGTATTTCAGCTTTTATAAGTTCTACTGCTGTTGTCATCGTATTTATAAAAATAATTACAGAACTCTCAGATAAATTTGCTATTTCTAAAAGCAAACTTTTGCTTCCAATATCGTTTGCCAGTATTTTAGGAGGCAGTTGCACCCTAATGGGTACCTCTACCAATTTAATTGTGAATTCAATCTATCAAAAACGGGTAGGAGAACGTTTATCGTTTTTTGAATTTTCATGGCTGGGCCTTATTTTTTTAATCGTTTCTATAGTAATAATTACTTTACTGGTCAAATTTTTACCCAAAGACAGTACAAAAAAACTTAGAGACGAATACAGTTTAGACACCTATATTGCCACAATTGAGCTAGCACCAAACTCTAAATTAATTGGTAAACATTTTGAAGATTCTTTTTTACATAAAGAAGATATCATAGTACTGAAATTTGTTCGAAACGGAAAAGAAGACCATGAAATAGACAGTAAAACACTCCTTAAAAAGGGAGATCGATTTATGTTATCATGTGATTTGGAAAACCTACTAAATATAAAAAGTAGTGATGAAGTTTTGATAGCTTCTGACGGTATAGAATATGCAACTTTCTCCCATAAAGAATTTAAGGATTACGGGAACAAAAAAGAATTACCATCAACAATTCAGCAACACGACACCGTTTTGGTAGAGCTCATGATGTTACCCGGAGCAAGGTTTTTGAATAAATCGCTAGAAGAGCTTAGAGCTATCATGCCCCATAATGCCTTACCAATTGCCATAAAAAAAAGAAAAAATCTTCGGCATTTAAAAGATAGACTAATTACAAATTTAAGCTTTACAAAATTAAAAGTTGGAGATCGTGTGCTTTTAGAAATAGAAAAAAACAAAATTGAGGATTTTGATATTTATGATAATATGGTAATTCTTCAGGAGCATGAATCTCCTAAAGTCGTGAAATCTCCCAAACGCACATTGACTTTATTCATTTTGCTGGGCGTCATAGTATTGGCTGCAACCGGCACGCTAAAAATATTGTCGAGTACCATTATAGGTTGCGCTGCACTATTGTTGTTAAATTGTATTAGTTTAGAAAATGCTTATAAAAAAATAGATTGGCAAATATTGATCTTGTTAGCAGGCATGATTCCTTTAGGCATAGCTATGAACAATTCCGGAACCGATGTTTGGTTATCAGAACGGCTATTGAACATCATGCACGGGGAATCTGCTTTGTATGCCATTGGGGTTTTATTTCTGTCAACTTTATTGTTAAGTGGCGTCATATCAAACAATGCCGCAGCAATTATCATGGCACCATTAGCAATTACCATATCCTCTGGGTTGCAACTACCCACAAAACCGTTTATTCTAGCTGTAATGTTTGCTTCAAACTTCAGCTTTTTCACACCTGTGGGCTATCAAACAAATGCCTTAATTTATAGCATGGGTGTCTATAAATTCAAAGATTTCTTAATTTTAGGTGGTTCAATTTCCATTGTGCTTTGGATTTTGGCAACACTACTTTTAAATACAATGATTTAAATACAAACTATTATGTTATCTCTATTATTAAAATTCAACCTTAAAGACGCATTAAACAAATTAATGGAAAAACTTAGTGGATGGGGAGAGGCTATAATTTTAAAACTTCCCAACCTATTTGTAGCAATTTTTGTGATGGTAAGTTTTTACTTTTTAGCAAAAGGCATATCTAAAGCCTCCAGAAAATATCTTTTTGATAAAATCAAACAAGAATCCATAAAAGATTTGAGCACCAAATTTGTGTTTGGATTTATAATTTTGATTGGATTTTTTCTAGCATTGGGCATTATGGATCTCGACAAGGTTCTTACCTCTGTTCTAGCAGGTGCTGGAGTTGTTGGTTTAGCTGTAGGACTTGCTGTTCAGGCAACCTTGAGCAACTCGGTATCTGGAATTATGCTGTCATTTATTCCAAGTTTACGTATTGGCGATTATGTGGAAACCAATGGCTATTCAGGATTTATTTCCGAAATAAATCTTAGGAGTATTATTTTAAGAAGACCCGACAATAATTATGTAATCATTCCAAATTCTAAAATTGTTGATAATCCTTTTACCAATTATTCATTGACCGAAAGATCTAGGATAGGCGTAGAATGTGGCATTGGTTATGAAAGTAATTTGCAGCATGTTGAAGATCTGGTTAAAGATATTATCGGTAATGAATTTAAACAAAATGAAGGTGAAGGCGTGGAGTTTTTCTTTACGGAATTTGGAGATAGCTCCATAAATTTTGTAGTAAGATTTTGGATTGATTTTAAAAAAAACAAACACCAATTGGAAGCTAAGCACAAAGCCATGAAGCTTATTAAACAAAAATTTGATGAAGAAGGCATCAATATCCCTTTCCCAATTCGCACTTTATATTTTGATAAGGATATTTTAAACAATTAAAGAGGCTCTATTATATTCGGTGGAATTTTGTGCTCTCCTGTGTGAGGATATGACATTTATTTCGCAAAATGTTTATCATGGTGGTTAATCACACTTTAGGTTTAATCCTCACAATTCTCACAATACGTTCCTCTCAAATATTCATCAGCTAATAATTGAAATGTAACACCGCCATCTTCAACAGCATTAAATAATTTACAGAAGCGCTCCTTATTCATATTAATGGCGTTCAATAAAATAGTTCTATAATCATCTTCTTGAGTAAGCTCATCATTTATTAATGTTAAGTTTAAATAATAGAACAATAAATTTTCATCAATATCAATGCTTCTTGCTTTTTTATCCAATAATTCCACAGCTAAATCAATATTCGCATAGTAGCTAAAAAATTGAGCTAAACTCAAATAATCATAATCCGATAAATAGAATTTTTTGTAATTATTCTTAATATAAATTACAGATTTATCTTTATTATCATAATCCCTTTTTCGCATTAAATTCTCGGCCTTTATGATATGAAAATTAACCATCATCCTTGAAATTAGCGAACTCTCAATGCCATACTTTTTCAAACTATAAATTTGATTTTTTAGTTTGATTTCATCAATATCAATGGCTTTAAATCGCCATAATTTTATTTTGACTGCTGCTATATTGTACTTAACCTCTCCGTTTTTTGGCACTAGTTTTTCCAGATCCAACAATTCGTTATACACTATCAATGCTTGTCTTACATTTAATATGTAACGGTATGCCGAGTTTTTATTGAATATTTTGACAAACTTTGCCTGCTTCGGAATTTCCATTTTGCGCAGTATGTTTGGAGACGCTACCTTGTGCTTCAATTTTTCGAATAATGAATTTTGAATTTCTATGGCTTCGTCTAAATTCTCAGCCTTTATGGATGCATTAAATTTAGCCAATAACTCCTCTGGCGACATGGTTTTGTACTTGTCCTTTTTCTCTAACTCCAATTCCAAAACTGCTTTTCTATGATATTGTAAAATAGGCTCCATTTCCGCTGAAAGCGCACCAATCAATTGAGCCTTTACTTGGTTCTTTTTTAGTTTTCCTAAGTTTTCAAATTTGGTGCCTTTGATGTCATTTAAAAATTCCACCCAATTTTCGGAAGAAGACACTTGTGTTTTAATGGTTGGCTTTTGAAAAGTCTGTAATGCTGCAACAATACTGTTGGCCCGCTGTTCTTGCAACTCAATATTGCGTTCTAAGCTTCCTTCAGCAGAGGAATAGGCCTTAATATTTATGCTTTTTATATTAAAATCTGTTAATCGTAACGAATCATAAATTGGTTTGATATCTTCTTGGGAATATGCCGCTTTATTTTTTTCAAAAGGGATTTTAAATTTTAGAGTTTTATTTCGAAGTATATAACCTTCTTTGGCAGTAGCTTTAATTTGTTTTGTGTTATAGGTTAAAGAATCTAAATACATGCCCATATCCAACAAATCCCATTGGTAGGATTCCAAATCGTAAATCACATAATACTGACACAAATATTTGTTGCTTAAAAACAGAATGTTGTATTCTAACTCCTTATTAATATCAGTATCAGATAGTCTGCCCACATGTACCCGAAACCTATTTTCCCCATTGGGCTTTAAACCACTTCGCAGTCTAGAACCGTAAATTGGTTTTAATACTTTTCCTTTAATTTGAGCCCGTTCTACAGATTCTAAATCACAGTTGTAACGGTTTTTATCCACCAAGTCCACGGCTAAACCATCGCCAGCATTTTTAAATAGAAGATTGAACCATTTTTTATCATTTACCTCAAAATAAAGATTGTTTTTTTCTCTTTTGATTGAAAATTTAACTTCCTTAGGTTTTTGCCTAAAAATTTGATGACAACTTTGGCAATTTTGAGTGCGCTCATTATCTGTTTTAGGAAATTGAATATCGTAAATGCCTTGTGCTATTAATTGATTAAAACCGAATAAAAGCAAGACAACAAGGAAATAAAAATGTTTGATTTTCATAAGTTATATTGAATAAAACGAGTTTTAGGTATTAAAGATAATAAGTACATAAAACATAATCCGATACTTACGGAAAAACTTTTTGCAATTACTGTTTTATAAAAAAAGCACCAGAAAATTATTTTTCTGATGCTTTCAATAAATTTAAGATATAGTTGGTTTAGAACCTACATTTTTATCAATTTCTTAGATCCTATCACTCCTTTAGAATTTTTAAACCTGATAAAATAAACACCTTTGCTTAATGTGTTAAGATTATCGATAGTGATATTGGAACTGTTTACTCTTTTTCGTTTTATAATACGCCCTTGGATATCGTGCAATTCAACATTAAGGTTATTTACAGTATATTCTTGAGGTAATTTTATGTTTAATCTATCCTCAATTGGATTAGGATATACAACAAAACTTGATATTTCGTTCGTATTATTTGACAATGTATTGTTTACAATATTTACGGTATAATCCTCAACCTCGGCGTCATTATCGTTACCCACAACTAATCCACAAGGTCCAGAAGGTGTCCAATATTGTCTGGATGCAATACGCATTCTTGTATTTCCATTAAGTGCAGAAAGAGGAATTGTAAATGAATTACTTCTTGGGGAATTACCAGTAGTTCCAGAAGATTCATTCCAAACCTTCTCACCAAAGTCATCAAAATCGCCATCTTGGTTTAAATCTATCCAAACAGCAACTCCAGATTGATTGTTGTAGCTAGTACTTACATTCAAAGTATAGCTAGTTGATCCATCTGCATTTAAATCTACAGGGGTTACCGCTGTAAAATCTGTATAATCTGTATTTCCTGATGAGCCATTAATTATTGATGTTCCACTTTCTCCAAATATTGCAACATTACTAATATGTCCTCTGGTTAAACCAAATGCGCTACAATAAGATAAAGCATTTGTTGTAAAAGTATCAAGTGCAGTATAACTAGATTGAGAAGCCCCACAATCACTCCTCACTTGATATTCATAAGTAGTAGAAAGTGCTAAACCTGTTAATGTTATACTACTACTTGAAGTTGTATCCATTAACCAAGTTGAAGCACCTTGCGCTCTATATCTAACTTCAAAAGACACATTATCTATAGCATCCCAAGATATTTCGGCAGTTGTAGTGTCTGGGTTTGCCGAAACATTTGTAGGTGCCTGTAATGCATTAACTGTTACATTTTGATTTGCAGTTACAATAGTGCCATTATCATCAAAAGACCAAGTAACCACATGCGAACCTGAACTGTAAGTAATAGAATCTGTTGTTGTACCAACAATGTCTTGACAATCACTTGCATTTGAAAGTACCGTTGGTGCAGTAAGTGTTATTGGGCAGTATGTAACAATATCATCTAGTGTAGGTGCACTAATTGGATCTGTAACCGCTGGCCCAACATATTCAATTTTAATAATTACACCAGGGTTTGCGATACTTACACTTCCGGTTGAAGATGGTCCTGAGGTACCACCTGTGTTATCTGTTACTGCATATATGGTTAAACCATCAGGGGAAATGGCGATATCTCTGTAACGATCGTTTGATGAGTGGAATTCTTCATAAAAATCATCAACAATATCATCTCCTGTTGCATTTAATTTCGCTCTAAAAATAGTACCTCTTTTTAAAGTAGGTATTAATAAAGACCTGTCCCAACATGGTATGCTACCAACCTCATGAATGTCAATACTTGAGGGAGCAACTCCAGGCCATGTTAAATAGTTTCCTGTTGGCTCTACATCTACCGTGCTATTGTAAGTACCAATTGGGTTTTCGAAATTAGCAGGAGGGCCTCCTGGCAAAGGATAAGATTCATATTCTGTAGCCTCTTCAGATGTTGGACTACCAGTACAACTTGGAAACGTAGATTCATTTCTGTAGTTATAAGCCTTATTATCATAAAAACCAGCAATTTGTGGCCAACCATAATTCTGTCCGGCTATAATTCTGTTAAGTTCATCGTCAGTTTTTGGACCATGTTCAGAACTATACAATGTCCCGTCTTGTGCAAAAACCAGACCTTGAGGATTTCTGTGTCCATAAGTGTAAACGTGACTTTTCACACCAGCCAGCATTGGGTTACCACTAGGTATAGATCCATCTATCTCTAAACGCAATGTTTTACCAGGGTAATTATCATAATCTGTAGTAGAAGTTGGTAAATTTTGAGACACTATTGGGTTACATGAATTTCCAAATTGATTTGCACCTTGATCTCCAATGGTGTAATATAATTTACCGTCGGGACCAAATTTAAGTCGTCCAGAATTATGGTCATCACTTGCAGGAAGCCCTTCGAGTAATGTTCCGTTAGCATCTAAGCTTGTGTCTTCTGTTAAAGTACCGGCGCCATGATTGTACAATAACCTTACTAATCTGGCTTTTAAATTGCCTCCGTCATCGTAAGTGTAAGCCACAAATACATAATTATTTGTTGAAGTATTAATATTGGTATATAAATCTGGATGAATTGCCATACCCATTAAACCACCTTGCTTATCTGGTGTTACCTTAGCACTTAAATCTATTAAAGTTGTTGGGGTGTTTGTTGAAGTTGCAGAACTCACACGTACTATTTTCTGACCGCCAAGTTCTCTTTCTGGATTAGTGTTTCCAACGCCACAACGTTCTGTGATCCACAAATTCCCATCAGGACCATAAGTAACTTCCCAAGGCAAGCTTAGTGCATTATCATTTGTAATTTTTGTTGTTGTCCAGTTAGATCCAGCAGTTATGGCACTGGAACTGGGTGTCATTGGCGTTTGCCCAAACGTGTTAATGGTAACAGCTATAATGGTAGTTAAAAGTAGTTTTTTAATCATTTTCTTGGTTTGCTATTTATTGGTTATAATCAGTTTTTTAGAAATTTTAGTGTCTAAAGCTATAATTTTTGAAATATAAACACCTGTTGTAATATTGGTTGATATTTCAATACGGCTTTCAGAACTATCAATCTTAATTTCAGAAATAATTTGTCCTAAAGTATTAAAAAGCTTTAATGTGTCAATTTTGTAGTTGGTTGGATTAAGTATGACCAACGCTTTATTAGAATTATCATAAAAGAGCGCCGTTTGGTTTTCAAACTCTAATTCTGGATTGGATAATTGGCCTTGAGATGAAAACACAATTTCAAACCTATCATCATCCACTCCTTGCACCGCAGTACCAATAAATTTGGAGTCCCTTAAATTGTGATAGCTATTATTATCCTTATCTCTTAAATAGATTTCTGTGTCGTCATCTACGTTTTCAAGTGCATCAAGTGTTATCTCAACAATCCCTTCATTTTTAGTTTTTATACCCAAGGGAAGTATCGTCGTAACAGGATCTATTTCGCCAATACCTTGAATGATATAGTTAGCATCGCTTATTTTCCAATACATATCCTCAGCATTGTCTTCTATAAGAGCACCTTCATAGCCCCAATCATGACCTAAAGATGCATTTTCATCTACAGTTGTTAAAAGTTGCCTTTTATAACCCGTTGGAGATTTGTAACCTATTCTAAGTTTAGGTCTTTCATCTTCAATATTGGAGGATTGAGATTTTTTAGTATTTGAATTTTTAAAAAATGAAGAATTTCCGCCTTCCGTAACAAAAATCCGTTGATCGTTCTCAAACTTTGTATTTCCATTTGAACTAGCAACAACAAAGAATCCTTGACTTACTGGTATATACCTTTTTGGAGTTATAGACCCACTTCCTGTTTGATCTACATCTGGGTCTGGAGTTGCGGCACTACCATTTATAGGAGGCACGCCACCAGAATAATTGTATAAACCATAACCCCCTTGATATTCCCCTAAATTATGTGATCCTCCACCATAATGTTCCCAAAAATAGAGTGTACCATCCAGATGTGGGTTATCACTTAAAAACTCTGAACCATCAATAGCTGAAGGATAGGGATTTCCTACTAAATAATCGTTTCCTCCTGTAGTGGGTAAATTTATCTCTCCATTATTAGGTGTACCAATAAATACATAATTACCAATTGCATCAGGGCCAGGCCCAGGACCCTTCATTGTAAAGCCTTCTCCAACTAATAAATTACCTCCACTTCTTATTTGCTGCCATTCAGAATAATCATCGCTAGTATTATTAAATCTCCATATCCAGAAATCTGCTATTTCAATATTTGGAGTAGCATTACCGTCACCATCTATATTTACACCTCCTAAAAAATCGATAGCTTGCGGGTTATCTGGGTCTTTTCCATCATTTAAAACAGACCCAACAGTATAAGTTTCATTACCATCAATATCTGAATCTGGATTGCTTGAATGTACTGGCGATGACCAATAATTATAACGATACAAATCTACAGTTCCTTGTTGGTCTCTTTCTAAAGTACCAGTACCAACTAGAGCACTGGTTTGCGTTTGTATTAATTGAGATTCGCCTTGTAAATCTATTGTACCACCTAAACTTAGGTACCATGAATTTTGTAATTCTGAACCGCCATTAATTTCTAGTTCAACGCCAGGATCTACAAATAAACCTGCTGTCCCGTGGCTAGTTGCTGCGGTAGTATTATGTTTAATATGTACGATAGACCAGTTTTTGTTACTAGAACCGCTACCAATATCCCAAACATTACCATGTAGCCATGTTGCGTTATTTGACCATGCCCCATTTGCTGTTGTTTCATAAGGAAGTGGTGCGGTTTGAAAATAAATGTCCTTGATATTATACATTTTTCCTCCTGAGGCACCGTTTCCTGTAATATCATTTGTATAGGTATCCATTTTATAATATCTGGATAATGTTCCAGCTAAAACTCCTGAAATATCTACTGGAATTATAGCACCACGTTCGGCAGATGTTAATTCTTGATAGACCATTCTTTGCAATTCAAGTTCGGTTAAAGCTTTTGTAAAGACTCTTACTTCATCTATTTGACCTTGAAAATAATCACTATCGGTATCTGGAGTTCTTCCTATTGTGAAACTAGAGACATCAGCTGGTAAAGCACCAGATGTTGCAGATGTTGCATCTTGTTCGCCATTAATATATAACGTAAAGGCACCATTTGAATCGTCATAGATAGCTGCAACATGTACCCAAATACCTTCTGCTATTGCTGAACCAGATGTTAAAGTATTTCCATCTGCCAATGCACTAACATGTCCTGCATTTGTTATAAATAATTGAATTTCATCTTGACCTACAATCACGCGTTTACCGGTTGATCCCGGTTCTACTTTTACCCAAGACATCACTGTTACATCTGTCCATCCATCTATAACTGAGGCTTCTTCTACATAATCGTTTCTACCGTCAAAAAATAAGGTGTAAGAGGCATCTAAATCTCTTGGAGAGCCAAAAAGGGTATTATCGGTATCAAAAATATCTAGGATACCATCACCATCTGTATCAACAGTATCATCTAAAACACCATCGTTATCGGCATCTAAATGTGCGTAGATTTCTGTTTTATCAATATCACTCCCATTAGAAAAATCGTTAGGGTTATCATCACTATCAACATCCCTGAAATTAGGGATACCGTCGCCGTCGTCATCAAGAGGTGTTGGGTAAGCATTACCCGTTCCATGATCTAAACCATCGACATCACTATCATTGGCATCGGCAGGGCCCAAAATACCATCACCATCAAATTCATCATTTAAAATTGGGCTACCAAACGCATCTAAAATATTTCTGTCTAAGCCATCGCCATTACCATCGCCATTGATATCTGTATCTCCTCTGTTATCATATTCCACGGCATCAAAAACACCATCATTATCAGAATCTAAATCTAAATAATCCAAGACACCATCGCCATCTGTATCATAAATTGGGTTTGAAAGGTCTATTGGAGTTCCTACAGAACCTGAAAAACCAACATCTCCAGGGTTACGCCCCGAAACATCTTGGGGATCGTATAAATCTTGTATGCCATTACCATTCACATCTACCCATGCGTACCCACCAGCGTCGTTGTTTACCGTACCATCTTTATCATCATCTGTAAGTTGTAATTCTACCACGTTGGGGACGCCATCATCGTCATTATCTAAATCTACTGCATCTTCTACACCATCGCCATCTAAATCACATAAAGTCTGCAAAACAAAAATATCATCGATTGCTAAATCATTTCCAAGACCACCTAAATTCTCGTTGGTCAGCCTAACTGTAAACTGTGTAAAGTTGGTATTAAACGTTGCGCTTACTTCTACCCAATCTCCTGTGGCATAATCTGCCGTTGGAGGGATTAACCCTGATGAAGACGATGCAATAAGTGTTCCCGTAGGGTCTAAAATTTCAATTAAAACAGAAGGCCTTTCTCTCGAGGCAATTCCGGGAGCATCTGCCCTATCTAAATTTAAAGCTGAAAAACCATAGGTAATATCTACACCAGCACTTACACCCGTAATTGTAGTTTCGTAGAAAACCCCTGGATTGTAATCTGCATTAAACATTGCCATTCTACCGTTTGTATCCCCTGGTGTATGATCGACGCCTGGGTACCAAAAAGTATCTGCCCATGTAGCTACTTCTCCAACAGGAGTGTCGTCAGTACCATCTGCATCGGCTGCCTTATAATATACGGTATATGAGCCATCATTTAAATTTATTGAACCATTACATGAGCCTAAACCAATACCATCTTCAAAGCAATACGTAGCTCCAGCGATTGTTCCTCTAGTTGTTCCTGATTGAAAATCTTCATTTAAAAAAACTACATCTGTTGTTGTTGCAACGGGGTTAGCTACACAAGATACTTGTTCGGTAACATCCAAAAGACCGTCATTATCGTCATCTAAATCAATATTATCTGGAACGCCATCGTTATCCGTGTCAGGAAAAGTTTGTTGGCCAAAACCTTCAACAACAAAAGTATAAGGATCTTCATCAGCGTCATCACTGGCAATTGAAACCGTAGCTGTTCTAGTTCCAATAATAGGTGCTGTAGGACTAAAGGCTATCGTAAAAGTTACTGAATTTCCCGAAAGTACTGCTGTAGTTACTGGTTGTACTGCTATGGAAAAATCTGGACTTCCGCTAATTGCTACTATTGGAACTCCCGATAAGTTTAAAGTTGCCCCTCCATTGTTTGTAATTGTAAATATTCTTTCTAATGGAGTTGGGGTATAAATATCATATACACCAAAATCTGTGTTATTGTTGATATTTGCCGTAGCTGACCCATCAATAATATTGTTTCCGTTTCCAGTAATATCTATTTCAGTTGGACTTGCAGGGTCTATTTGTAAATTCACTAAATAATCTTCAAATTCTTCTGGTTGTCCGCCTGAATTTCCACAAGGTTCGTCTGAGGAATCAAATCTTCTTGTGCCTACTCTTAGTGCTGTGTTCCCATTTATAGCCGAAGTTGGGATTGTAATATTTTGAGTTGCAAAAGGAATTGCCTCTGTACCTCCAGTATCATAAAGCATTTCACCTACATCATTAAAATCGGCATCACCATTTAAATCCATATAAACCGTCCAACCCATAGCTTGTCCAGTAGAGTTATTTACTGTAATTGAAATAGGATAAGTACTCCCTTTATAATATGTTATTGGGGCTACAGACCCTGTAAAATCAACATAACCAGCATTGTCTCCAGACGTATTATTAATTGTCGTTGCAACTTCTCCAGTTGATGATACATTGGTAATATAGTGTGTCCCAGACGAATTACTTGTTGGCACACAAATCCCAAAAATAACTGACACATTTACCGTGGCAGTCGCGCAATCATTATTCGCATCACAAAGATTGTAGGTAAAACTATCATTTCCTATAAAACCGGTATTTGGAATATACTCAAATATGCCATCTGTAATCTCAGATACTGTTCCGTTTGTTGCTGTGGTATTTATGGCATAATCATCTCCATCACTACCATCAGAACTTCCAATGTTATCGTTGGCGCTCACGTCTATTTGGTTAGACGCTCCTGCTGTACTATTTTTAACAACTGTTAAATTGTCATTATTGGGTACTGGATCTAATGGTGCGCCAAAATCTATGGTGTAATCATGAACTTCAGCACGTTGAGCAAAACTACAACCATCGGCAGGCAATGAACTTCCACCGCCACATCCCGAACAGTAATGAGTAGCAATTCTCAACGTTGCCAGACCCGATACCCCTCCTGCTATAGTAAAGCTTCCTGTACTAACTTGAGACGCTGCACCATTGTAACTATACCCTGGATCATCATATACTTGAGTAAATGTGCCACTTCCATAATCTATCCACATTCTTACTCTTAAATTCCCCCAAGTTTCTTTAAGATGCGTTATTGACCAATTATAGGTGCCACCTGCCGTCATTTCTACTATTAGACCTGTATTGTCGGTGTACATTTCGGCATTTGATGTATTGTCGCCTGGATCATTATAGTTTATTTCCGTTGGAGAATTGTCTCCTGCAGTGGTAACATTTTCCATCGCAAAAGTGTCCCATGACACCATTCCAGTGGGACTACATTGTGAAATGGCTTTACTTGGGCAAAAAAGGATTATTACGCAGAAAAAGATTACGGTAAAGCATCTAAAAAGACATAAGTAGGCTTTCTTCATTTCGTAAATCATATTTGAAAGAAAATACCAGTCTGTATTGAGGGCTTTAGAATGGCATCTTTTGTTTTTAATCGTTATTTTCGTGCAACTTAACGTCAAAAATAAAAAAATATGTATATTTTAAATAAAATAAACGGATTTTAACATTTGATAATACGTTTTGCGTAGTAATTGCGTACTTAGGAAGTATTAAAAATTAACGCTTTTTAGAAAAAGCCCGCTTATTAAACACAATGAGCATCATAAAGCCTGTGCTTATCGCCATATCGGCAATATTAAAAACAGGTTCGAAAAACGTGAAGAATTTACCGCCATAAAAGGGTAACCATTCGGGTAAATAGCCTTTATATAAAGGAAAGTATAACATATCTACCACTTTACCGTGCAGCAACGTGTCGTAGCCCCCTTCTTTAGGTAAAAATGTGGCTATTTGGGCATGACTATCATTAAAAATTACACCATAAAACACTGAGTCGATGATATTACCCAACGCGCCTGCAAAAATCAAGGCAATTGCCGAAATTAGTATTTTAGAACTCCGCTTCTTTATTGCACTATATAACCAATAGCCAATCCCAAAAATGGCAATAACCCTAAATGAGGTTAAAAAAGTTTTTGCTGTTCTATCGGATATAAAAGATACGAAATCACTAATTCTGGTGCCCCAAGCCATTCCTTCATTTTCAATAAAGTAAATTTTAAACCAACTAAAAACTTCAACACTATCGTGAAGCACAAAATGGGTTTTAACATATATCTTACTTATTTGGTCTATAAGTAGAATGACAGTGATTAAAAGAATGGATTTTTTTAGAGACATTTATTTTATGGATTCCTGCCTCCGCAGGAATGATAGCGATTTTAAAAAAGAAACGCCTTTCTCAAATAAGTTGAGATTGGCGTTTTGTATTATAAGATTCCTTTTTTACTGAAACCCCCAAAACTTCGGGACAGCACAAGTCAAAGGAATTTATTACTGCATATTTTTAGCTTCAATACTTAAGGTAGCATGAGGCACTAATTCCAACCTTTTTTTATTGATGAGCTTGCCAGTTACACGACAAACACCATAAGTTTTGTTTTCTATTCTAATCAATGCATTTTTTAGATCGCGGATAAATTTTTCCTGACGGATTGCCAATTGGGAATTAGATTCTTTACTCATAACGGCACTACCTTCATCAAACGCTTTAAACGTTGGCGATGTATCATCGGTGCCGTTATTATGATCGTTCATATAAGCACTTTTTATCAATTCTAAATCGTGTTGTGCTTTCTTAATTTTATCTTGGATAAGCTTTTTGAATTCTGCTAAATCACTATCTGGGTATCTTACGGTGTTGTTTGAAGCCATAATGTTAATGTTTTGTAATAAATAATTTGGTATTTACATCATCAAAAGCAATTTCTATACCGTTATTTATTTGGTCAATAATTTCTAACTCTTCTGTTAATGTTTCTGTTTTAATATATTCAATATTAGAGGCTACAGCTTGCTTGATCTGCTCGTCTCTTTGTAATTTTACATCTATTCTATCGGTAACTTCAAAACCAGAATCTTTTCTTAAATTCTGAATACGATTTACCAATTCCCTCGCAATACCTTCTTGCTTTAATTCTTCCGAAATGGTTACGTCCAAAGCTACTGTTAGATTACCTTCATTTGCAACCAACCACCCTTCAATATCTTGAGAAGTTATCTCTACATCTTCAAGTTCTAAAGTAATGTTTTTTTCATTAATTACAACGTCAAAATTACCATTTTGCTCGATTTTGTTAATATCCTCTGCCGTAAAGTTCATTACGACACCGGCAATGGCTTTCATATCTTTACCAAAGCGAGGTCCAAGAGCTTTAAAATTCGGTTTTATTTTTTTAACTAAAATGTCCGAAGCGTCTTCAAGCAGTTCGATGTCCTTAATATTTACCTCGTGCTTTATTAAATTTGAAACTGCTAAAATCTCTTCCTTTTGCTGTTGATTTGAAACAGGAATCATGATTTTTTGCAATGGCTGACGCACTTTTATCTTCTCTTTAGCTCTTAACGACAAGACTAAAGATGATATTGTTTGTGCCGCTTCCATTTTACGCTCTAAACTTTTATCAACATAAGACGCATTGTAAACCGGGAAGTTTGACAGATGCACACTTTCAAACGCTTCTTTTTTGGTTACAGCATCTAAATCTAAATACAATCTGTCCATAAAAAACGGCGCAATTGGCGCACCCAACTTAGCTATTGTTAGCATGCACGTATAAAGTGTTTGGTAAGCCGAAATTTTATCGGCTTGATAATCGCCTTTCCAAAAACGCCTTCTGCTTAAACGCACAAACCAGTTACTTACATAATCTTGTGTAAAGTCTGATATGGCTCTTGCAGCTTTTGTTGGTTCATAATCTGCGTAATAATCGTCAACCTTTTGAATTAAGGTGTGTAATTCAGACAAAATCCATCGGTCTAATTCTGGACGTTCTTTTAACGGAAGATCAGCTTCGGCATATGTGAAATTATCTAGATTTGTATATAGTTGAAAGAATGAATAGGTATTGTATAGTGTGCCGAAGAATTTTCGTTTTACTTCCTCTATGCCTTCTAAATCGAATTTTAAATTATCCCAGGGATTTGCATTAGAAATCATGTACCATCGCGTAGCATCGGCTCCATAAGTACTTAAAGTTTCAAACGGATCAACGGCATTTCCTAAACGTTTGGACATTTTCTGTCCGTTTTTGTCTAATACCAATCCGTTGGATACTACGTTTTTATAGGCGATAGAATCGAATACCATAGTCGCAATTGCGTGAAGCGTATAGAACCATCCACGGGTTTGATCGACACCTTCTGCGATAAAGTTTGCTGGGAATGTTGTGCCTTTGTCAATTAAATCGGCATTTTCGAATGGGTAATGCCATTGTGCGTAGGGCATAGATCCGGAATCGAACCATACATCAATTAAATCGCTTTCGCGGAACATTTTTTGTCCTGATGGGGATACTAGGATTATTTCGTCAACGATATTTTTGTGTAGATCGATTTTGGCGTAGTTGTCTTCGGAATTGTTTCCTGTTTCGAAATCCGAAAATATATCAGATGGCATGAATGCCGTCTCTACGGACTTTTGCATTTCAGATTTTAATTCTTCAACCGAACCTATACAAATTTCTTCCTTACCATCCTCGGTTCTCCAAATTGGTAATGGAATTCCCCAATACCTTGAACGTGATAAATTCCAGTCGTTTGCATTTGCTAACCAATTACCAAATCTGCCTTCCCCAGTACTTTTAGGTTTCCAGTTTATGGTTTTGTTAAGCTCGTGCATTCTGTCTTTAACATCGGTTACTTTAATAAACCAAGAATCTAATGGATAATATAGAATTGGTTTATCGGTTCGCCAACAATTTGGGTAACTGTGCTTGTATTTTTCAACCTTAAAGGCTTTGTTTTCTTCTTTTAATTTGATGGCAATTTCTACATCAACCGAACGCTCTGGTGCTTCACCATCATTGTAATATTCATTTTTAACATATTTGCCAGCAAACTCTCCCATTTCTGGTCTGAAACGGCCTTGTAAATCTACAAGTGGTACTAGGTTTCCGTTTTCATCTTTTACCAATAGTGGTGGTATTTCTGGAGTTGCTTGTTTTGCAACTAAAGCATCATCTGCTCCAAAGGTTGGTGCTGTATGTACTATTCCTGTACCGTCTTCTGTAGTTACAAAATCTCCTGAAATGACTCTAAATGCATTTTCTGGGTTATCGTTTGGAAGCGCATATGGCATGAGTTGCTCATATTTTATGCCTACCAAGTCTTTTCCTTTACATTCTGAAATAATTCTATATGGAATTTTTTTATCACCAGGTTTATAGTCTAGAACTTCAGATTTTTCTTCAACCAGATTGAACTTTCCAGAAAACTGATAATTCACTAATTTTTTAGCTAAAACAACTTTAATCGGTTCAAAAGTATATTGATTATAAGTTTCAGCTAAAACATAATCAATCTTTGGCCCAACGGTTAATGCTGTATTACTTGGCAACGTCCAAGGTGTGGTTGTCCAAGCTAGGAAGAAAATCCCCCCAGCCCCCGAAGGGGGAGCTTGCTGCCCTTCTCCAAAATTAAACGCCTCATAAAAAGCGCCTATATTCCCCCCTTTGTGGGCTAGTGGGAATTGTGCAACAACTGTAGTATCCGTAACATCTTGGTAAGTTCCTGGTTGATTTAACTCATGTGAGCTTAAACCAGTTCCTGCTTTTGGCGAATACGGTTGGATGGTATAGCCCTTGTACAACAAATTTTTACTGTAAATCTGTTTGAGCAACCACCAAACACTTTCCATATATTTTGGTTCGTAAGTAATATATGGATTGTCCATATCTACCCAATAGCCCATTTTTTCAGTAAGGTCGTTCCATACATCTGTATAGCGCATTACTGCTTTTCGGCAGGCTGCATTATAATCTTCCACAGAAATGGTTTTACCAATATCTTCTTTTGTGATGCCTAATTCTTTTTCAACACCCAATTCAATAGGTAATCCATGGGTATCCCAACCAGCTTTACGCTTTACCTGATACCCCTTCATGGTTTTATAACGTGGGAAAATATCTTTAATAGCGCGCGCTAAAACATGATGTACACCAGGTAATCCGTTTGCAGATGGTGGCCCTTCGTAAAACACATAAGGTTCGTTACCTTCTCTTGTGGATACACTTTTTTTAAAAATGTTGTTTTCTTGCCAGTATTGTAGTATTTCGTTAGCTACATTTGGTAAGTCAAGTCCTTTATATTCAGGAAATTTCGCGCTCATTTACTCTTGAATCTTATAAGTTCGCGAATTTAATGAATAATCCTTAAAATGATGCCATCTCTTATTTTAAAATAGAAAAAAGCTAAACAAATTGCTTGACTTTTTTATCTTAGGTTGGTTATTAAGGTTAGACTAATTTATAATTAACTTTTTGGTAATGACCGTATTTGTATCAGTTCTAAAACATGCTACATAAGCACCAGTTGACACATTTGATAATTTTATGCCCTTATTTAAAGTTGATTGGGACACATTATTTAACTCCATTATAGACTGCCCTGTCATACTAAACAATGTGAATTTAGTAACTTCTCCATTGAGTTTTTTAGCAAAAATCATATTGCTTCCTTTGTGGTAATAGATGAAGTTATCTGTTGTTTTTACCTCTTTAGCACCTAATGTACTGGCTTCAGATTGAAATACGATTTCCAAACGATTGTTAAATTTTCCTTGTTCCGATGAAAACCTATAGGGCTGGTTATTGGTTAAATCAAAGTATTCTCCCGTTAAGTTATCTTTCAGATAAATTTCTTGATTTTCTTCGATATGTTCTAATTCTGATATTCTAATTTCGAACGTATTATCTCCAGAAGATTTAAAGTTTAAAGGCACGACCTTATCTTCTGAAATAGCACCATATGCCTGTATGTTCATATTTTTGCCTTCTAAATTTAGATTTAAATCGTTGTTGTTGGCTTCAACACACTCAGCATCATAGCCATAATCAAAAGCATCTGAAGTTGTCTCGCTAAAGCCTAAAAGCAATTCGCGTCTTACCTCTGGGCCAGTTACTGAATTAAACTCTAAACGGATTTTCTGAAGAGCGTCATTTGAATTATTTCCATTTGAAACTGTTCCTTTAGATTTTTTATTGCCACCTTTAAAAAATGCAGAACCATTGTTGTAAGTACCGTCGGCATCTGCTTCTTTTATGAATATACGTTGGCCATTGTTGAACTCAACATCACCATCGGCTATTATTTCTACCATAAACCCTTGACCAACCGGCAAATATCTTGACGGTTTGGTTGCTCCTATTTCACCTCCCGTTGTTTCTCCATTGAACCCTACAAACTGACGCGCCCTTACACCACCTAATTTATTGACTTGTGCATACCCCCCGTTATAGTCTCTTAAATTATGAGATGTGCCACTCCATTGTTGCCAAAGTTGAAGTGTTCCATCAATAACCCCAGCATTGTCATCAATAAATTGATGGACATCAATAGCAGATGGGTATGGGTTTCCTAATAAAAATTCTGTTTTAGATGTACCAGCAACTGAACCAGGTCCTCCTTTATCCTCTACAGGAATTAAAATTGTGCCATTATTTGGTTTACCTTCAAAAATATATTGTTGTTCTGAACTTGGAACACCTGTACCTTTTTGAGTATAACCAATTCCCGGACTTAAGTTAGCACTTGTTGCAATCTGTGCCCAGTCCCAATAAGTAAGTCCGTTTATATAAGTAAACAACCAGTATGTACTAATATTTCCGTTTGCAGTATAGTTTGATGTAAACTGACAGTTAAATCCAGAATCATCTTTAATCATCTGTAAATTATATGGCGAATTATTAGCATTATTTGTCGCCGCATTATTGTCAGTTAAACTTGTTGCTCCCAGACTTCCAACTGGAGACGCCCAATAGTTGTACCAATATGCACTTGACGTACCTTCTTGTCGCCTTAAGACCTTACCTGTGGCAGAGGTTACTAAATCACTATATTCAGTTTGGATTAATTGTGAATCACCCATTAAGTCTAAGGTCCCGTTTAATTCTAAATAATAATTATTATACACTTCATTATCTCCATTTACAGTTAAGGTTTTACCAGAATCTAATATTAGCCCTTCTGTTTTGAGAGATGAATTTACATTCATATCATTACTTACTTGCACTATTGAAAACCCAGAATTGTTGAGTTCATACATATTCCAAACAGCACCCGAAACCCAGTTTCCTGAAGTTTCCCAACTGCCAGAGTTTGACGTTTTATATGGCATTGGAGCCGTTTGTTCTTGTACTGTTAATATATTATGCATTTTTGCCGTGTGCCCTTTTGATGAAAAATCATCGGTAGTTGTGTTTATAATACCTGTCATCGGGTAATAGGCATTTAAACTTGACCATGATACTGTTGAACCAATAGCATCATCCTTTATCGGTTTTGGAACTATTGCCCCTTTTACGCTCCCAGAATCGTTAAAAATTTCCTGATAAATAATCTTTTGTATCTGATTACTGGTAAGTGCCGTATCAAAAACGCGTACCTCATCAATATTTCCCTTGAAATATTCTGAATTGGCAGATGCATTTTTACCTATTGTGAAGGCATCCGTAGAAGTGGAAATACTAGAGTTTAATGCTGTATCATTACTACTAGTCTTAAAATTTCCGTTTATATAAACCTTCAGTTTATCTGAAGATGCAGCGGAATTGAAAACTACTGTAACATGTGTCCAAATATCTTTTGTAACAGCATCTGAACCAGTAAGAGACTTTGTATATCCATTAACTTTTACGATAGGCACTCTGGTGGTACTTACCATAATTTGAAAATCACCTTGACTTATAATACTGCCATTCCCAGAAAAAGCTGGATCTAATTTTACCCATGCCATAGCTGTGAGCTGACTAAAACCACTCAAATCTAAACCACTATCCACATAGTCGTCCACTCCATCAAAATCTATAGTTGCTATGGATGGTGGATTAGGGCTAAACACATCCCTATAATCCAAATCGCCCCCTGAAACTAAATCTCCGTCAGTATCTGGAAGAATTGATGCATCTGAAGGGTTGTTAATTTCATCATTCACATCAAATCCATCATTAAGGTTTCCACCTTCAAAGGTGTTGTCTAATCCATCGCTATCGGTATCAGCATTTAAGATGGTATTTGCCATACCGTTTTCTTCAATATCTGGAGTACCGTCGTTATCACTATCTAAATCTATATAATCATAAACTCCATCACCATCTGTATCTGTAAGCACTAACCCTGTACCGTAGTTATTATATATTCCTGTTGCAGTATCTATTGTCATTGAAGGCGCACTATATCCTGTTGTTGATTGTGCTTCAACATTATCCGGAATACCGTCATTATCTGCATCAATATCTAAAAAATCAGCATTTCCAACGCCATCAGTATTTCCGGGAGTATTTCCCGAACCTGCGGAACTAGGAATGCCGTTTGTAGTTACCGTATATCCTACAGAGCCATCTGCTCTACTATTATTATCAGTATCTGTACCTCCAGATTCCCTAACATCTGTAATACCGTCATTATCGCTATCTAAATCAAAGTGATTTGGAATTCCATCAGTATCTGCATCTAAATTTGCGCATATCCCATAAGCGTTTAGTGTACAATAATCTGCATCCTTATAATTTTCAGTACCGTCCATATCTGCATCTGCTGAAGGATCAATCCCTCCAGACTCATCGGTATCTTTGATGCCATCGTTATCATCATCTAAATCGTCCACATCACTATATCCATCCTTATCATAATCCTCAAGTGTGAAAATTATTAATTTCCCATCGGCGTGGTCAGAACTAGACCCTGTTAATTGTGCTTTAGTAATTAACGAACCATCTGGAGCCACATCATCAAGATAAAACAGAGCAATACCTAGTGTACCTACGTTTTCAACAACCCTATCGCTTAACCAATAATCTGAATTTGCACTAGGTGCATTAAGAGCTCCTGGAGTTCCTAAGCCATTCGGGCCAATTTTTCCTGTGCCACCAAAACCATATCTGGTACCATCTTTATTTATAAATGTTTCTCCAAGTGACTGCTCTGGACCGCCACCTGCCGGAATACCGAATAGTTCCAGGTGTAAACAATTATTAGCATTTCTTTCTGTGACGGCAATTACGCCGCTTGATGTTGCTGAGATACCTGTTCCGTAAGTTAAGGTTTGCCGTTGTGCATTGGTTGTAGATTCTGCAGTATAATTATCACAGATATTTGCTCCATTTGAATCAGAACCAAAATAATGGTTCAAATTCAAATCTTGGAACGCCGTTAATGCAGAAGTGTTCCATGTGCCACTAGCACTAGTTGTTTCTATTTTGACACCATTTTTATATATCACATTTTTAGAATGGCCAGTAGGCCCTAACTGAGTTAATTGATAGCCTGTTGGAAATCCAAAATTTAAATATACAATACCATTTACGGTAATACTTTTAATTGTTGCAGGGTGGGTTTTCACAGTTTGCACATCATTCCATTGGAATGTTACCCCAGATTGAATACTTGGAGCATTGGTTTGTGCTGTTGCTATTGCAAAAGAGAATGACGTTAGTAAAGCACTTAACAGTAGTTTTGTTTTCATAATTAATAGATTTGGGGAAATCGAATTAATTTATAAATTTTTAATTGTAACAACCTAAATATGAAATACTAATAGATTTCACGTTTATTTATTTAAAACAAAAAATAACCTTGAAACTAAACTTGAGGGAAGAAAACTTCAATTACGACACAATATTACTTTAAATTATCGATAAAAACAATTAAATTGTCGATAAAACGCATAATTTTTAGACAAAATGTATTTTTACGTAAGATAAAAGACTAATTAAGCGTAATCAAAACATCAAAAAAATTAACGACAGATGAGATAAGGCTCATACTTAAAATTCAATTATTGTAGTCTTTATCCTAAACAATTAAATCTACCAAATCCTCAATTTTTGAAATCAATTGAATTTTAATAGCAGTATTTTTCAATGAAATCTTATTGTATTTAGATACAAAAATAGTAGAGAACCCCAATTTTTCGGCTTCCAAAATACGTTGCCCGACCCGTTGTACTGGTCTAATTTCTCCAGAAAGCCCAACCTCAGCAGCAAAACAAAAATCATTTTGTAATGCCACATCTTCATTTGAGGATAAAATAGCTGCAACTACCGCTAAATCAATGGCTGGGTCATCAACCGTTATTCCTCCTGTGATATTTAGAAATACATCTTTAGCTCCTAATCTAAAACCTGCCCGCTTTTCTAGAACCGCTAAAAGCATGTTTAGACGTTTCGCATTAAAACCTGTAGCACTTCGTTGTGGTGTACCATAAACTGCGGTACTTACCAAAGCTTGCACTTCTATCATCAATGGGCGCATACCTTCTAAAGTTGCAGCAATGGCATTTCCTGACAATTCCTCGTCTTTTTTAGAAATTAAAATTTCAGATGGATTTGAAACTTCCCGTAACCCAGAACCCTGCATTTCGTAAATTCCTAATTCATGTGTGGAACCAAAACGATTTTTATGCGCTCTTAAAATTCTAAATACATGGTTTCTGTCGCCTTCAAATTGCAATACCGTATCAACCATATGCTCTAAAATCTTGGGACCGGCAATATTTCCATCTTTGGTAATATGTCCAATAAGAATAACCGGAGTTGCTGTTTCTTTTGCGAATTTTATAAGTTCAGTTGTGCACTCTTTAATTTGTGAAATACTCCCAGAAGACGACTCGATATAATCGCTATGCAACGTCTGTATCGAGTCAACTATAACAATATCTGGTTGAAGCGTAGCGATTTGCTTAAATATATTTTGAGTTTTAGTTTCGGTAAGAATATAACAGTTGTTGTTCTCAGGATTAATACGTACTGCTCGCATTTTTATCTGTTTCTGGCTTTCTTCACCTGAAACATATAAAGTTTTATACGGTAATTTTAATGAAATTTGAAGCAACAACGTACTTTTACCAATTCCAGGTTCTCCCCCTAAAAGGATTAATGACCCGGGAACTATTCCTCCTCCTAAAACACGATTAAATTCTTCATCTAAACTATTGAGTCTTGCTTCTTCAGAAACATCAATATCCTTAATCTGTAAAGGTTTTGAAACTCGTTTTGTTGGACTTGTTGGTGTTTTCCAATCGCTTTTCTCTGGTTTTTGCAATACTTCTTCTGCAATAGTATTCCACTCTTTACAAGCGTTACATTGTCCCTGCCACTTTCCGTATTGAGTGCCACAATTTTGACAAAAAAATGTTGTTTTTACTTTTGCTTTTGCCATAAATCAATATCCAAAATCTTCTTTAATGGCATCTGCCAATTCTAGAACCATATCTTTAGTAATACCCGCAATTTCATCTAAAGTATAGGCCGATTGATAAGTGCGCATTGCTTTTTTAGGTTCACCACCTTCCTCGTAAAACTTACCCAAATAATAATTACCTAATAGGGTTTTTGGATAATGCTTCCGGGCAAGTTTTCCCAATGGCTCATAATATTCGAATAGTTGATTTTTTTCAATAGCTGCTGAAATTGCCTTAAAATCATTAATGAGAATCTTCTTTTCAATACCAAATAAATCATTTATGGCTTGATATTTTTCTTCAAGATACACTACTGGTGAAATTTCCAGTTCTAAAATTTCATCTATATATTCCTTCTTACTTATGGGTTGAAATACTTTAAATATATTTTGAAGCGCATTAGGAATTGCATGGGCAGGGACTGAATAATGCGTCGCGTTTTCGAAAGTATTAAAACTGTAAGACACATTTTTATTTTCGATTGCCGAAATATCTGAATTTAGAGCGTCTGACATCTGCTTTAAAGACGAATTATCGGCAGTAGTATTTGCCAAATAATAAAATAATTTAGAATCAACTTTTTCCAAGCTTTCTGGAATATATTCTAGCATAGCTGGTGCTAACTCAGGACTAACCGCAATATAGCCTTGAAATAAAGGGTTTGATTTTAACAGATAATAATTAATAAAATTTGCGGTTTCGCCATGACCTACGGCTACTCTAAAATTTGCAGTTCGGTATGCTGATTCTATATAAGGTACAAGTTCCATCCCGATAAATTCAAAAAAACTTGCTCCAGTTTCAACGGGCAAGGAGTTTTGTTCAGAGTACATGCAATCGTCATAACGTTTATCTATTTGGTTTATGCCAACTACAATCGACTCTGGCATGTCTTCCCAATAGGCATAATAATCTACATTTCCTGCTACAGCCTCGAACAAATAATCGCCATCCAGCACAATAAATACTGGGTATCTTTTCTCTTCATCTGAACTATAACCTCTAGGTAATTGAATTTTTATTTGACGCTCTTCACCTAATTTTGAGGATTGAAAATTTTCATACTTTACTTGGGCATTTAAAAATGAAAAGGTTAGTAAAAGAATTAAAGCTAAAAAAGTTGTTTTCATAAATACGGAAAATTAAATTATAACCTTCACAAGGTATAAAATAAGCTATAACAATTCAAAAAGATATGATTGAAATCTATTTAGCTTTAATCTTATTGAAAATAGGTAAATATATCAAGGATAATCCTCCAAAAACAATGATGAGCAGTGTTTGCGAAGACCAAATTATCCAGCCAAAAGCGCGACTAGGATCTTCCGGAAGGAAAAACAAAGAGGTAAACACTAAAACTATGGCTTCAGGATAAGAACCAATACCTCCGTTTGTAGCTGCTATACTGAAACTTGCAGCAATAAACCCGATTAAAATTGCTGCAAAGGGAACATCGTGCATTTCTTCAAGAGAAAAAGATGTTACATAAAACATAAGCACATACATGGTCCAAATAAAGAGTGTATGGAAAATAAACGCCCATTTCTTTTTCATTTTGAAAATGCTCATAACGCCTTCTACCAAACCATTTACAAAACTTTTTATTTTTAAGGCGATTTTAGAATTACTTCGTTTTATGACTATCAAAAAGAAAACCACAAGAGCGATTAAACCTGCTAAAGCTATTCCTATTTTGGTAGGGTTAAACTTATCTACTAAAAAACCATATATAAAATCGAACTGCAAAAAAAGTGTAACCGCGATAATGCTTAACATTACAACCATATCTGCAATGCGTTCGGCTACAATGGTGCCAAAACCTTTTTCGAAAGGCACACCTTCATAATTTGTTAGAATCGAAGCCCTAGCAACTTCTCCTGCTCTAGGAATGGTATAGTTTATTAAATAGGTTGCGAAAACAGCCATAACACTATTGCCCAATTTAATATTGTAGCCCATAGGCTCTAGTTGAAATTGCCAGCGATAAGCTCTGGACAAATGACTTAACAAGCCAAAAAACATGCCCAATCCAACCCAAGTATAATTGGCTTTTTTAAAGTAGGCTAAAAGCTCTTCAACAGAAATTTGGGACAGAGAATACCAAACCAAAAAAACTCCCAGTAACAATGGGAGTGTAATTTTAAGAATTTTTTTTATGTTGGAATTCAACCTTTTAGTTTAACAAGTTTGTGGCTTCATTCGGAAACACCAAAGAAGGTTTAAACACTTTAGCCTCTTCGATATCCATAAACGCATAAGTGATTAAAATCAAAGTGTCGCCAACCGAAACTTTTCTAGCAGCGGCACCATTTAAGGTGATTTCCCCACTATTACGAGGTCCAGGAATACAATAGGTTTCTAAACGTTCGCCATTGTCATTATTCACAATTTGAACTTTTTCACCTTGTATAATATTAGCAGCATCCATTAAGTCTTCATCAATAGTGATACTACCTATATAATTGAGTTCAGCGCCCGTACACTTTACTCTATGAATTTTAGATTTTACTACTTGAATTTGCATGTGCAAAGATAATTAATTTAATGCGATATTATCTATTAGTCTTATATCGCCAGCATATACCGCTATGAAGGCTCTATATGTTTTATTATTCGATTTTCGTTTTACTGGTTTTAATGTTCCGGTATCAGCAATACTAAAATATTCTAATTCTAATACATCATGGTTTTTAAACTGATTCTCGACCCATTCCGTAACTTTATTAGCACTTTTTGTGCCAAAATGTGTTTTGGCAGTTTTCAGTATTTTGTAGATAAAAGGTGCTGCCAATTTATGCTCCGGTTTTAATCTTGTATTACGAGAACTCATAGCCAAACCACTAGTTTCTCTATGGATTTTACACCCTATAACGTTTACTGGAATGTGCTGTTTTTCAACTAATTTCTTAATGATTTGCAATTGCTGGAAATCCTTTTCGCCAAAATAAGCATTATGTGGTTTTACGATGTCGAAAAAACGCTTTACAATAGTGCCTACACCATCAAAATGACCATGTCTAAACCTACCTTCCATTTCAAACTCTAAACCATCAAAATCAAAAGTTTCCGAAACGGTGTTGCCTTCATATATGTCATCAACCGATGGCGCATACACAATAATAGCGTCTTTACTAACCGTTTTTAACAATTCAACATCATCATCCAAGGTTCTTGGATATTTTTCCAAATCGTCTTTATTATCAAACTGGGTAGGGTTTACAAAAACGCTAACAACCACAACCTCATTATCTTCAAGTGCTTTTATGACCAATTGCAAGTGCCCTTGATGTAAAGCACCCATAGTTGGCACCATCCCAATAGATAGCTTTTGCGATTTTAACTCGGCAATGGCATCAATAATCTTATTTTTTTCTGTGTAAACCTTCACGTTTTAATAAAAAATTAACGGTTGCAAACTTAAGATTTTACGGGGACTTTGCATAAAATTTTGTACTTTTGCGTGTTTTTATTTTTGAATCTTCAAAAGCAAGCCATATATGAAAGATAAGAGGATATTGTATGTATCATCTGAAGTAGTACCATATTTACCTGAAACCGAAATTTCTTCAATGTCGTTTGAAGCTCCTAGATTGGTTAATCAACAAGGAGGGCAAATACGTATTTTTATGCCTAGATATGGTAATATTAATGAAAGAAGACATCAGTTACATGAGGTGATTAGACTATCTGGTATTAACTTAGTAATCAACGACTTAGATATGCCTTTGATTATTAAAGTGGCTTCAATTCCTAAAGAGCGTATTCAGGTTTACTTTATTGATAATGATGAATATTTTAAAAGAAAAGCAACTTTAACAGATGAAAAGGGTGAACTTTTTTCAGATAATGATGAACGCGCTATCTTTTTCGCAAAAGGTGTTATAGAAACCGTTAAGAAATTGAATTGGGCACCAGATATTATTCATGTTCATGGATGGTTAGCCGCATTACTACCTCTTTACTTAAAGGAATATTATAAGGACGAGCCTTTATTTAACGAAAGTAAAATAGTGACTTCTATATACAATCAAAGCTTTAACAGTACGTTAAACAAAGATATGGTCAATAAGATTAAATTTGACAATATAAACGAAGAGGCTATTAAATCATTGGAAGAACCTACTTATAACAATTTGATGAAAATTGCTGTAGATTATTCTGATGCTTTAATCATTGGCTCTCAAGAATTACCCGAAAACCTAGATAATTATATTAAAGATTCTAATAAACCAGTTTTAGAATATAAAAGTAAAGATGAATTTGGTGAAGCCTACACTCAGTTTTTTAATACTGAAGTTTTAAGTTAAGCTGCCCCCTCTTAGTCATCCTATTTATTTTATGAAGAATACATGTAACGCCCTTAAATACACCTGTTCATTATTACTTATGTTGCTAGTTTTTAATGCTTGCGACAAAGATTATAGCTCCATTGAAAGTGATGTTCTTGGTGGAAATAATTTTAATTTTTCAGCCGTAGATTCTATATTTCCAATTCTTGTTTACAACAAAAACCTAAAGGCGCAACAAATAAATGGTAATGGAGCTAACTTATTAGGTTTTCACGATGATCCAGATTTCGGAAAAACTACTGCAAGTATTGTAACCCAGGTGATACCTAGTAGTTTTGCAAACGTTGATTTTGGCGAGGAAGTAGAGATAGATTCTGTAACCTTAACTATACCCTATTACAGTACACAAACTGGTCTGGAAGACGGGAAGCCTATATATAAATTAGATTCTCTTTTTGTTGAACAGAATGACCCTGCAAAAGCTAGCCCAATTAAGCTTACCGTATATGAGAACAAATATTTTTTAAGTGATCTTGAGCCTTATAGTCCTGATGCGCTAAATTACTTTTCTAAAGCAGTGGATAATAGTAACACAACAGACAACTTCGCTATTACAGGAGGAAATACAACAATTAATTTTGATGAGCATAAAGATTACAAGCTATGTGACACGATAGGTTTTAAACCAAGTAGCGAACCAATATCTATCAAAACAATAACAGAAACTGATACAACTATAACATATTTTAAACCTGCCATAAAACTAGAATTGGCTGCCAGTGAACTTGATAAAGCCTTCTGGAAAACGTTGATAATTGATGAACAAGGCAACCCAACATTAAGCAACGCCAATAACTTCAAAAATCATTTTAGAGGACTTTATATTAAAGCAGAAGCTATTGATAGTAAAGGCAGCATGGTGCTTTTAAATTTGTTAGATAGCGAAGCCAACATAGTAGTTCATTACTCTAAAAAAGGAGCAACAGATACCGAAAGAGTTAACGAAACTTATAAATTAAACTTCATTGGCAATAGATTAAATACATTTATTAATGATTATAAGCCTGAAGTTCTCGTAACAAATCCGGACGAAACTAATGGTGATGAAAAATTATATCTAAAGGGTACTGAAGGCTCTATGGCGGTGATAGAATTGTTTCCTGGAGATAATATGATAGATTGTAAATGTGGAGTTAACCAAAACGGACAACCTATAATTATTACAACAACTCCATTTGATTGTTTCAAGAAAACCTTCAGAAAAACAGATGAAAATGGTCAAGAATTAGACCCTATAAATGGCCAATACCAACTTAAACGCCTAATCAATGAAGCTATGTTGGTTGTTTATGAAGATGAAAGTCTTTATAACGAGGAAGACCCTAACAAAGATGTTTATCATGCTTACGATAGACTTTTAATCTATGATTTGGAAAATAACACCCCTATCATAGATTATTCTACAGATCCAAGTGCTGATCCAACCGACCCGTTAACCTCGAGAGCTTTTAGTCTAGGCAGAAGAATAACAGATGACGAGGAGGGTGTTTCAAAATACAAACTAAGGCTCACAGACCATTTAAATAACATACTTATTCGAAATGGTGACAACCCTAAACTAGGCTTGGTACTTTCCAATAATGTTAATTTATTCATCAATACTGCTATTTTAAACGGTGGCGATGCTATAACTGGAATTCCCTCAACAACGCTAATAGCACCTCGGGGAACAATATTACATGGTAATAATGTTGCCCCTGAAAATGATAATAAAAGAATGAAATTAGAACTCTTTTTTACCGAACCTAAAGGAAATGAATAGTTTATAGAAAATTAATTTCTTAATAAAATGGAATTTTATCATATAAATCAAGGCGTTTATATAATAATTGCCTTACTTTAAATATTTATTTTACATATTTGCCTGAATTAAAATAACCCCAAAAATCAAATTAAAAAAATTATGTGCGGAATTGTTGGATATATAGGACATAGAGATGCTTACCCAATTGTAATTGAAGGACTTAAACGATTAGAATATCGCGGGTATGATAGTGCTGGAATTGCACTATTTGATGGCACAGATTTAAAAGTTGTAAAAACCAAAGGAAAAGTTTCAGATCTTGAAGCTTGTGCTGAAGCCCAAATCACCAAAACCGGGAATTTAGGTATTGGTCATACACGTTGGGCAACTCACGGTGTCCCTAATGATATAAATTCTCATCCTCATGTTTCAAATTCTGGGGAGTTGGTAATAATTCATAACGGAATTATAGAAAATTACGATTCCATTAAACAAGAATTAATAAAAAGAGGTTATACATTTCAATCTGATACTGATACAGAAGTATTGATCAACCTTATTGAAGATGTTAAAACAAAAGAAGGTGTAAAACTAGGAAAAGCGGTTCAAATAGCTTTAAACCAAGTTGTTGGCGCATACGCCATTGCTGTTTTCGACAAAAACAAACCAGAAGAGGTAGTAGTAGCGCGTTTAGGAAGCCCACTTGCTGTTGGTATTGGAAACGAAGAGTTCTTTATTGCTAGTGATGCTTCACCTTTTATAGAATATACAAAAAATGCTATTTATCTAGAAGATGAAGAAATGGCAATTATTAGATTCCATAAAGGCATTAAAGTGAGAAAAATTAAAGATGATTCTTTAGTAGATCCTTATATTCAAGAATTACAATTAAATATTGAACAAATTGAAAAAGGAGGTTATGATCATTTTATGCTTAAGGAAATTCATGAGCAACCAAAGGCAATAACCGATACTTATAGAGGACGTCTTTTAGCGGATGAAGCCATCATAAAAATGGCTGGCATTGAGGATAACATGAAAAAATTCTTAAATGCCAATCGTATTATCATCGTTGCCTGTGGCACATCATGGCACGCAGGACTTGTAGCCGAATACATTTTTGAAGATTTAGCAAGAATCCCTGTAGAAGTTGAATATGCTTCTGAGTTTAGATACAGAAATCCAGTAATTACAGAAAACGATGTTTTAATAGCAATTTCTCAGTCTGGTGAAACTGCCGATACTTTGGCTGCTATAAAAATGGCGAAATCTAAAGGCGCATTTGTGTTTGGGGTTTGTAACGTTGTAGGGTCATCAATTGCTAGAGAAACAGATGCCGGAGCATATACACATGCTGGCCCAGAAATTGGTGTTGCCTCAACAAAAGCATTTACAACTCAAATTACAATATTATCATTAATTGCTTTACGTTTAGCGCGTGCAAAGGGGACTATTTCAAGTTCTGATTTCCGTCGCTACTTACTAGAAATGGAATTAATCCCTGGAAAAGTGGTAAAAGCTTTAGAATCTGACGAACATATCAAAACAGTTTCTAATATTTACAAAGATGCTACCAACTTCTTGTACTTAGGAAGAGGTTATAATTTCCCTGTGGCATTAGAAGGCGCTTTAAAACTTAAAGAGATTTCGTATATACACGCCGAAGGGTATCCTGCCGCTGAAATGAAGCATGGCCCTATTGCTCTTATTGATGAAAATATGCCAATAGTTGTTATTGCAACAAACGCAGAGCATTACGATAAAGTTGTTAGTAATATTCAAGAAATAAAGTCCAGAAAAGGAAAAATAATAGCTGTTGTTACCGAAGGTGATACTATTGTTAGAAATTTAGCAGACCATGTTATTGAAGTTCCTGATACCATAGAGGCACTTTCTCCTTTATTAACTACAATTCCCCTCCAATTATTGTCATATCACATTGCCGTTATGCTAGATAAAAATGTGGATCAACCACGAAATCTTGCTAAATCTGTAACTGTAGAATAAAGTCTTCCACAATCAGGGTTAGAGGTATTCTTTAACCCTGATTGTGTTTTTATACGAAAATCACTTCTTTTTTTGTTAAATACTCAAGTTTTTAGGTAATTTTTTATCGATATATACTATGCGTGCATAATTTTTTTTATTTTTGGTATTGAAAACTACACCAACCACCTAAATAATACCCTATAATAAAAACTAATTAATATTACATGAAGACAATTCTCAGATTTATTTTGATCTTGTTTTGTGCTAGTACTTATGCGCAAACAACAATTACAGGAACTGTAACAGATGATAGTGGTCAACCTATTCCAGGAGCAAATATTATTATTGTTGGTACGTCCACAGGAACTGTGACCGATTTTGATGGAGGTTTTGCTTTAACAACAAATCAAAACCCACCGTTTACAATTCAAGCAAGTAGTGTTGGTTTTGAATCTGCGACAGAAGAAGTCACTTCAAACAACCAACAATTCAATCTCGTTTTAAAAGAAGGGACTTCTCTTGACGAAGTGGTTATTTCAGCATCCAGAACACCTGAACGCATTTTTGAATCTCCCGTAACTATAGAACGGTTTGGGTTAAAGGACATTAAAACTTCCGCATCTGCAGAATTTTATGATGCTCTTGAAAACCTTAAAGGTGTTGACATTAATACAAACAGTTTAACCTTTAAATCCATCAACACTAGAGGTTTTGCAACATTTGCCAACACACGTTTTATGCAATTGGTAGATGGCATGGACAACGCTGCCCCTTTACTTAATTTCCCCTTAGGAAACTTATTGGGTATGATGGAAACCGATGTCCAAAGTATTGAGCTGCTGCCAGGAGCTGCCTCAGCACTTTATGGTGCAAATGCATTTAACGGTATTTTGTTTATGCGCAGTAAAAACCCTTTTGACCATGCAGGAATCAGTGCTTATTATAAGGGAGGCGTTACATCCCAAGAAGCAGCAGGAGATAATTTTTATAAAGATTACGGGATTAGGGCCGCTCATAAATTTAGTGACAAGTTTGCTGCAAAAATCAATTTTGGCTATTTACAAGGTACCGATTGGGTGGCAAACGACACTCGAGGTAAAGATAGAACCAGCTCTATTGTAAAACCAAACAGTACTCGGGAGAATGATATTGATTATGATGGTGTTAATATTTATGGAGATTTGGCAACTAGCAACTTGAGAGCTGTAAAAGAGAGTCCTACATTTTTAGCGGCTCTTGCGGAAAGAGGCATTAATCCCGCAGTAGTAAATTTGGTCCCCGATGTTGATGTTAGTAGAACAGGTTATGCAGAATCGGATTTAACAGACTACGACGCCAAAAGTATAAAAGCAGATTGGGGACTCTATTTTCGTCCTTGGGAAAATGATTTTGAAATTCAATATGTAGGTAAAATTGGTTCTGGAGCAACTATTTATCAGGGTTCCAACAGGTATTCCATAAAAGATTTCTTTTTACAACAGCATAAGATAGAGGTAAAAAATGATAACTTTTTTGTTAGAGCCTATATTACACGCGAAAATGCGGGTAATTCTTATGATATGGTATTTACTGGTCTGAACATAAACAGAAAGTGGAAAGAAGATGAAGTTTGGTTTGGAGAATATACACAAGGCTTTATCACGCAGACCCTTGCTGGCGCAACAGCGAACGAGGCTCATGCTGCTGCTAGAGCGTTTGCTGACAGAGATAGGTTTGAACCCGGTACACCAGAGTTTCAAAGTGCTTTTAATACCGTAACCAATGATCCAGACGTACTCACAGGAAGTCAACTTAAGGATCAATCTAAATTATTCCATTCTGACGCTAATTATAATTTCAGTCATTTAACTGATTTCGCCGAAATTCAAGTGGGTGGTTCTTACAGAAAATACGAGCTCAACTCTTTTGGTTCCATTTATACAGATAAATTAAGTTCAATACCTTACTCTGAAGTTGGTTTTTATACCCAACTTCAAAAGAAATTTTTGGAAGACGACTTAAAACTAACGGCTTCTGTGCGTTATGATAAATCAGAATTGTTCGATGCATTTTTCTCCCCAAGACTTTCTTTAGGTTATAACATAGGAGAAGATGACAATCACAATATAAGAGCATCTTTTCAAACAGGATTTAGAAACCCAGATACGCAATCCTTATATATTGGCTTTGATGTAGGACCGATAATTTTACTTGGGGGCGCCATTAACAACCCCGAAAGAGATCTTAGAACCGCAAGTGGTAACGATCTTTCTGCAACTGGGCAAGCAATACTTGGAACCAATAGTTATACTTATGATGGTACCGGGGCTTATAACAATTCCTTTACAAGAAGTTCCGCTACTGCCTTTGCTGCCTCAAGAAATCCTGCTGATTTAAAAATAGCAAACCCTGACTTAGTTAAACCAGAACAAGTAAGCTCAGTTGAAGTAGGTTATCGAGGTAAAGTAGAAAGAGTAATTATCGATTTTAGTGCCTATTTTAATCAATACAAAGATTTTATTACTTCAGTTGACGTAATTAGTCCTTTTTATGGCGATGTACAATTGTCACAAACAACAGATGTAGGTGGAACACCAACACCACTTGCAATAATTGCTTTAGCTAATGGAGATCGTCAAGCCTACCGAGCAAACACGAACACAACTGAAAATGTAAATTCCTATGGAGCTGCTTTAGGTGTAACTACAAAGGTATTTGGAGATTTTGATTTAGGAGTGAATTACACTTATACACAACTAGATTTTGACCGTGAGGCAAATTCAGATTTCCAAACTAATTTTAATACACCGGAACACAAAGTAAAAGCCACTTTTGGAAATACCGATTTGTTTAAGAATTTCGGATTTAACTTAGCATGGCGATGGAGCGATAATTATGTTTGGGAAGCTACTTTTGTAACTGCCCCTGTACCCGCATACCATGTATTGGATGCCCAAATCAACTTTAGAGTACCAAGCCTTAAGTCTTCTTTTAAAGCTGGCGCAACAAACCTAATGGGCGATGAGTATTTCACGGCTGCAGGTACTGGCTTAATTGGTTCACAATACTATGTGTCCTGGACTATCAATAACTTATAAAATAAAAAACTATGAAATTTAAATATATATGGCTATTCACGCTTTTAATTGGTTTTATATCATGTGAAGAAATAGACAGCCCAATCCCAGAGGAAGTTGTACTTCCAGAATTAACATCAGGTAGTGCCGATTTTTCGAACTATGTTGCCGTAGGCGCATCTTTTACCGCTGGGTTTACAGATAATGGTTTGTTTATAGCAAGCCAAGAAAATTCATTTCCCAATACCCTATCTAAACAATTTTCTAAATTGGGAGGCGGCACGTTCAAACAACCCTTAATGGTCGACAATACTGGTGGTATTTTAGTTGGTGGAAATGTTGTAAGAAGTTATCGGTTAACATTTAATGCTGATATTCCTGGACCTCAACCATTAGATGAATTTTTAACAGAATTGGGAGCTCCAGTCCCCCCTATCACTACAGAAGCGGGGGTTAGTATTGGAAGCGATTTTAATAACTTCGGAATTCCAGCAGCCAAAAGTTGGCATTTAATTACACCTGGTTATGCTGGGTTAAATCCTTTTTACGCGAGAATTGCATCTGCCCCTACGGCAACTGTCTTAGACGATGCCATGGCGCAAAACCCAACATTCTTTACCTTATCTGAAATAGGAGGTAACGATGTGCTTGGTTATGCAACCTCTGGCGGTGATGGTTCAAATATGATAACGCCTGTTGATGGTCCCTCAGGTGTTGGTTTTAGCGCAACCTTTGAAACCCTTGTAACAACATTAACTTCAAACGGTGCTAAAGGCGTAGTTACAAATGTGCCGAACATTACAGATTTACCTCATTTTACAACAGTTCCATTCGCACCATTAAGTCCTGCAAACCCAGATTTTGGTCCTCAAATACCAACATTAAATGGGGTTTTTGGTCAGTTGAATCAAGTATTTGCCTTTTTAGAAAGTCAAGGCATTCCGAATGCAACCGAACGTCAAATTACTTTTAGTGAAACTGAAGCCAGCGCAGTTGTAATACATGATGAAAACTTAGCCAACCTAGCTACTAATATAGCTGATGTATTAAAAGGAAGCCCTACATTCACAGCCTTAGTTCAATCTTTTGGACTTCCAGAAGCAGCAGCGCCTCAGGTTGCTACCTTATTCGGTCTTGTATATGGGCAAGCCAGACAAGCCAATGAAAATGATTTGCTTTTACTACCTAGTAGCTCCATTATTGGGACAGTTAATACTACTACCTTGGCTTTTTTAATGTCTCAAGGATTATCCCAACAAGTGGCAGGTCAATTTTCTGCCGAAGGTATAACACTTCCTCTAGCAGATAAATGGGTTTTATTGCCCAGTGAGCAAGCAGAAATAAAAACAGCTACAGAGGCCTATAACGCAACAATTGGGAGCGTTGCAACTTCAAACGAAAATATTGCTCTAGTTGATTTAAATGCCATACTTAATCGAACTGCTACAACAGGAATTGATTTTGACGGATTTAATCTAACCGCAGATTTAGTATTTGGTGGTGCTATCAGTCTAGACGGTATTCACTTAAATGCTAGAGGCTATGCCTATATGGCAAATAAATTTTTAGAAGCTATTGACGAAAATTTTGGTTCTAACTTTATAGCTTCAGGTAATGTTGCCAAAGCAAATGATTTTCCAACCAACTATTCGCCAACGTTACAATAAATCATATTAAGTAAAAACACACTTTAAACACCTTCAATTGAGGGTGTTTTTTTATTCCTTTATAGAAACCCAGTTTTACATTTAAATCGTTAAAAATTTAACTGTTATTTCGTGAGTTTTGTTAAAACGTTTCATTCTCTTTACAAATATCCTCAAAGACCTATCTAATTTTAGTAAAAGTTGTATTTTTAACGCATATTTTTTTATGAAGAGAAAGCACTAAACTAATAATGGATAAATTTTCCTTTTTAAACGCAGCACATACAGCTTATTTTGCCGATTTATACGAGCAATATTTAGAGCATCCCGATTCCGTAGAACCCAGTTGGAGAGCCTTTTTTCAAGGTTATGATTTTGGAACGGAAAACTATGGACTGGATGGTGAAATAGTAGAAGGTGTTTCAACTCAAATACCAGAACATATTCAAAAAGAATTTCAGGTAGCTCGCTTAATTGATGGCTATAGAAGTCGTGGACATTTGTTTACCAAAACTAATCCTGTTAGAGATAGAAGAACATATTCTCCAACTCTTGATATAGAAAATTTCGGATTGTCCGAAAGCGATTTAGATACTGTGTTTAATGCTGGTGAAATCTTAGGTAAAGGGCCACAGCAAACGTTGCGTGAAATTATAAAGCACTTAAATAGCATTTATTCTGATTCTATTGGTGTGGAATATATGTATCTCAGAAATCCTGACGTTATAAAATGGTGGCAGGATAAATTAAACGTAAACGACAATCATCCTGATTATTCTGTTGAAACTAAAAAATACATCCTTTCAAAATTAAATCAAGCCGTTACTTTCGAACACTTTTTACAGACTAAATATGTTGGGCAAAAACGTTTTTCATTAGAAGGTGGCGAATCGTTAATACCCGCTATTAGTAATACGCTTTATAATGCAGTTGAAAAATACGGCGTTAAAGAATGTGTGCTTGGAATGGCGCATCGTGGTCGTTTAAGCACATTGATCAATATATTTAGAAAGCCGGTAAGAGAACTTTTTAGTGAGTTTGACGGTAAAGATTTTGAAGATGAAAATATAGATGGAGATGTAAAATACCATCTAGGTTTAACACTAGATAAAACATACCAAAACGGTAAGTCAATCATAATGAATTTGGTGCCTAATCCTTCACATTTAGAAACTGTTGGACCAGTTGCTGAAGGTATAACACGTGCAAAAATTGACGCTGATTATGGTGGAGACGATTCTAAAATCTTACCTATACTGGTTCATGGAGATGCAGCTATTGCAGGGCAAGGTATAGCATACGAAGTTGCTCAAATGAGTCAACTCAACGGCTATAAAACGGGTGGCACCATCCATATTGTTGTAAATAACCAAATAGGGTTTACGACCAATTATCTTGATGCGCGCTCTAGTACCTATTGTACCGATGTTGCAAAGGTGACACTTTCTCCCGTATTGCATGTAAATGCTGATGATGCTGAAGCTGTGGTACACGCAATAGAAATGGCATTGGATTACAGAATGCGATACAAAAAAGATGTTTATATTGATTTGTTAGGCTATAGGAAATATGGTCATAACGAAGGTGATGAACCCCGTTTTACACAACCTAATCTGTACAAGAACATTGCAAAACATCCAAACGCTTTCAAAATATATTCAGATAAATTAATTGCAGAAAGCACCATTGACAAATCTTATTCTGACGGTATTGTAGCCGAATTTAAAGGCCGACTTGAAGAAGAATATGAAAAATCTAAAGATGCTGATTCTTCAAAAGTCCGTGAATTTATGCAAGAGCGATGGAACGGGTTTGAGCGACAAGGTTTAGATGCCATGTTAAAGCCTGAAGACACAACATATCCGGAGGATAAACTGAAACATATTTCTAAAGTAGTTTCTACGGTTCCCCCTGGGCAAAAGTTTTTGCGTAAAGCGGAGCGTATTTTAGAAGGTCGTGCGAAAATGGTTTTTGAAACTGACACTCTAGATTGGGGTATGGCGGAAACCTTAGCTTACGGTAGTTTAATGGAGGAAGGCTTTAACGTTCGTATTTCTGGACAAGATGTAGAACGTGGTACGTTTAGTCATCGTCATGCTATTTTAAGGGATATCGTATCTGAAGAGCGTATTAACTTATTAAATACCAATCCCGACAACAAGGGACATATGGATATTTATAATTCCTTATTATCCGAATATGGTGTTCTTGGTTTCGATTATGGTTATGCTATGGCAAACCCTAATACACTCACCATTTGGGAAGCGCAATTTGGAGATTTTAGTAACGGTGCCCAAATTATTTTTGACCAATATATGTCTGCTGCTGAAGACAAATGGAAAGCTCAAAACGGCATTGTTGTTTTATTGCCCCATGGTTACGAAGGTCAAGGTTCAGAACATTCATCGGCTAGAATAGAACGGTTTTTACAACTCTGTGGCAACGATAATATGACAGTTGCGGATTGTACAACTCCTGCCAGTATGTATCATTTGTTAAGACGACAAATGAAACGCGGTTTTAGAAAACCCCTTATAGTTTTCACACCAAAGAGTTTATTACGTCATCCAAAAGCTGTATCCTCAATTAGTGAATTGGCAAATGGCTCTTTTGAAGAAGTTATAGATGATACAATTGATCCGAAAGGCGTAGAAAAATTAGTGTTTTGTACTGGTAAGTTCTACTATGATTTGTTGGCAAAAAGAGAAGAATTAGGCACATCAAATGTTGCCTTAGTTAGAATAGAACAATTATTCCCGCTGCATTTAGAAAAAATTCAAAAGGCTATAGATCGCTATCCGAACGTTAAAAAATATGTTTGGGCTCAAGAAGAACCTAAAAACATGGGGGCTTGGAGTTATATGCTACAACGTTTTGACTTAGTGAAATTAGAGGTAAATTCTAGGCCATTTAACTCAGTACCAGCACCAGGGTCTAGCACCAGAGATAAAAGAAGACAACAGAGAGTTATAAATGCTGTTTTTGATATTCAATAAAAAAATAAATTATAATACAATTAAAATTATTTACACATGATTTTAGAAATGAAAGTACCATCGCCGGGAGAATCTATCACAGAAGTAGAAATTGCTTCTTGGTTAGTTGAAGATGGAGATTATGTTGAAAAAGACCAAGCGATCGCCGAAGTAGATAGCGATAAAGCTACATTAGAACTTCCTGCAGAAGCGAGTGGTACGATAACATTAAAAGCTGAAGAAGGTGATGCTGTAAATGTTGGTGCTGTTGTTTGTCTTATAGATACAAGTGCAGAAAAACCAGAGGGTAGTGATACGTCCAAAGATGATAAAAAAGAGGAAGCTCCAAAAGCTGAAGCTGCTCCTGCTCAAAAGACATCAGAATCTAAAACCTATGCTACAGGAACAGCAAGTCCAGCAGCAAAAAAGATTCTTTCTGAAAAAGGAATTGATGCTGCTTCTATTTCTGGAACTGGTAAAGATGGTCGCGTAACTAAGGATGATGCTGTTAACGCTGTACCTTCTATGGGAACTCCAACAGGAGGAAATCGTGGTACTACAAGAAGCAAAATGTCTATGTTGCGTCGTAAAGTAGCAGAACGTTTAGTGGAAGCTAAAAATACTACAGCCATGTTAACCACGTTTAACGAGGTCGATATGTCTCCAATTTTTGAACTTAGAAAAGAATATAAAGAGACGTTTAAAACGAAACATGGTGTTGGCTTAGGATTTATGAGTTTCTTCACATTAGCAATTGTAAGAGCGTTAAAAATGTATCCTGCGGTTAATTCTATGATTGACGGTAAAGAAATGATAAGCTACGACTTCTGTGATATCAGTATTGCGGTTTCTGGCCCAAAAGGATTAATGGTTCCAGTAATGAGAAATGTTGAAAACTTAAGCTTTAGAGGTGTAGAATCTGAAGTGAAACGTTTAGCTATTCGCGCTCGTGACGGACAGATTACTGTTGATGAAATGACAGGAGGAACTTTTACAATATCTAATGGTGGTGTATTTGGAAGTATGCTTTCTACCCCTATTATCAACCCACCTCAAAGTGGTATTTTAGGAATGCACAATATTATAGAGCGTCCTGTTGCTATTGATGGAAAAGTAGAAATAAGACCAATGATGTACGTGGCATTATCTTATGACCATAGAATAATTGACGGAAAAGAAAGTGTTGGTTTCTTAGTTGCTGTAAAAGAAGCATTAGAAAACCCGATTGAATTATTGATGAACAATGATGTTAAAAAAGCTTTAGAGCTTTAATAGAAATAAAAAGTCAATCTTAAAAATGCGGAACTTATGTTTCGCATTTTTTATATTATCTTTTTCCAGTTCTTAACTAAAAGCGCACCACAAGATATAGACAAAACCGACAGTAATATTGCCGATTGCGTTTTCCCATAAATAAAATACCCTGTAGCAAATAAAAAACTGTAAGTCCCAATAACACCAAAGAAAAATGCTAATATTTTATAGCCGAAATTCTTAAACTTACTATCCTCACCATAGACTAATGCTTCAAATTTCTTAATAGTATTTTTGTCTGTTTCCGAAGTAACTAATGTCACTAAAACCCACCCTATCGTAGTAATTACAACTCCTATTATTAATTGCCAATAACCAGCAATTTCAAACCATGGTGTATCTAATTTTCCATTACTAAAAAATATAATGGCAATGATAAAGGAAATTACCATTGCAGCTATTTCGCTATAAGGATTAATTCTATTCCAAAACCAGCGCATAATAAACAACAAGCCTGTTCCTGCACCTATTTGTAATAACAAATCAAAGACATCTTTTGCAGATTTTATATAAAATGAAAATAAAGCTGCACAAACCATTAATAAAACTGTAGATACTCTACCGACTAAAACCTTTTGTTTTTCTGAGGCTTCTCTGTTTATAAATCGTCCATAAAAATCATTTACTATATATGAGCTTCCCCAGTTCAACTGTGTTGAAATTGTACTCATAAACGCTGCGATTAATGATGTTAACACAATACCAATTAATCCAGCTGGCAAATACGTCATCATTGCAGCATATGCTACATCATGACCTTGCATATCTTCATTTAAATTAGGAAATGCCGTATTGATACTTTCTAAGGTTGGAAAAATAACTAACGAAGCTAAACCAACTACAATCCACGGCCAAGGTCTTAAGGCGTAATGCGCAAAATTGAAGAATAAAGTCGCCCAAGTGGCGTTTTTTTCGTCTTTGGCCGCAAGCATACGTTGTGCGATATAGCCTCCGCCTCCTGGTTCGGCACCAGGATACCAAGTACTCCACCATTGTACGGCAAACGGAATAATAAACAAGGTAATTAATACTTCGGAATTAGAAAAATCTGGAAGAATATCTAATTTACCCGCAACATTTTCGTGCGTTAATAGGTTTTGCATTCCTCCAATTTCAGGAAGGTTTACAATATAAATAGTAGCCCAAATTGAACCCACCATAGCAATAATAAACTGAATAAAATCAGTAATAAGCACGCCTTTCAATCCTCCTAAAGAGGCATAAATCACAACTACTATGGACGAATACAATAGTGCTTCCTCTTGAGGTAAACCCAATAAAATATTGGCGATTTTAGCCCCAGCCAAACAAACACCTGCCATGGTAATAATATTAAAAATCACGCCTAAATAAATCGCTCTAAACCCTCTTAAAAAACTTGCTGATTTGCCTGAATACCTTAACTCATAAAACTCCAGATCGGTTGAAATACCTGATTTGCGCCAAAGTTTCGCATAGAAAAAAACAGTCAACATCCCTGTAAGTAAAAAAGCCCACCACACCCAGTTACCTGAGACCCCGTCTTTTCTAACTAACTCCGTTACTAAACCTGGTGTATCAGCAGCAAATGTGGTTGCCACCATAGAAACTCCCAATAACCACCAAGGCATATTCCGTCCAGATAAAAAGAACTCCGTGCTGTTTTTACCGGCTTGTTTGGAAACCCAAATACCAATAAATAATGTAATTACAAAAAAAGCGATTATGATAGCAATATCTAACCCAGAGAGGTTTACCATAGTTTAGTTGATTTTTAGAGCCGTAAGTTCCTCATTAGCATTAAACAATATGAAGTAAGGCACACCTTTGATAACTATTTTTTCTATTGCTTTGGTTTCTTTATTTGTGAAGTTTTCATCTGTAATTGAAAAACCATTAGTATTTTCTTGATTTGAAGATAACACAAAACCCCTCGACGCATCATAACGAATGGTCTCTACCTCGGCATTGTACATACTGCCAACTCCAAGTATGCCTTGTTCCCCATCATTATTTACATCCACAAACTCAAAGTCTAGAATAGGCCCAAATTGCGCCACATTTGGTAATTCCTTAAAATCAAACACCCCATTATCTTTGTTTTCAATATAGTAAGAAGAAAAACTAGTTACTTTAAGATGTAATGCTTCCTCTATTTTCTCTTTCCCATAAACATCAAATAGATTTGAAGCAGCAAAATCTTTATACGTTTTAAACTTTTCCTTTAAAAAAGGGGTTTGTTCAGATGAACATTCTTTGCCGCGAACTGGAAATAAATTACCTTCAGACTCCTTGCTTAATGCGATATCATAACTGTTATTGCCGTCAAAATAATTAGCGTAAATATGCAATGGTTTATCTTCTTTTGGATGAAATTTATTGTTCTTCCCTAAATTGCCGACGAAATAATCATCGTCCCCATCTCCATCAAAATCAATATTTTTTATCGTTTGAAACCAACCCCTAATATTGTCTGTTTCTAATTCAACTTTAGAAAATTTTCCATTTTCATTATTGAATACAGATATTGGCATCCATTCGCCTACAATCATTAAATCTGCATCACCATCTTTATCATAATCAGAAAAGATTGCATCATTTACCAATCCAATATTTTGAATTCCTTGAGCTATATTTTTTGTTGCATCAACTAAAGTCCCATTTCTGTTTTCCAATAGATAAGATTTTGGAGCATTTGGATATTTCCCTGGAACAACTCTACCACCAACAAACACATCTAAATCGCCATCACCATCAAAATCGTTGGTAGCAATTGCTTTTGTAACACTAAGCATTTTAGGCAGTTTTCCTTTGGAAAAGTTTCCTTTTCCATCATTAATATACAATCGGTCTTGAAGTAAACTACTATTTTCTTTATCACTATAATTCCCTGTAGCAACGTATAGATCTAAATCATCATCGCCATCTACATCAAAAAACAAGGCATTATTATCATTGAATTTTTTATCCTTTTCAAATATTGAATTGTTTTTCAAAGAAAATGTTCCTTCTTTATTTTGAATGTATAATTCCGCTGCATAACCACTTGTGTTTCCTATGAAAACATCATCCAAACCATCATTATTAACATCGACAACAGCTAGTGCATTATCAATTGTAGATTGTTTTTGTGGGAGTAACAATTGTAAATCATAATCATTAAAATCGACTGGATGATGTTCATATTGAATTCCTAAGTCACTAGAACTAATTGTTTCAAATCTTGAAGTGTGATTTGGTTCTAAAATGGTCTTATTTCTAGCGTTTGAATATGATACTTCTAGATTTTGATTCGCTTTAACGTTGGTCATCAATTCCGATTTACCATCGTTCCAAAGAATACGAATACTATCTATAACTTTGGCTTTTCCTAAACCAAAATTCAAATTATAGCTTACTGAAGATTGATAACCTCTACTGGGGTTCACTTCTTTTATTTGCTTTGAGTTTTGAGAATAAATTACCGCTTGAGTTCCAATACCCTTTGTGTTATTATTTGACCCTTTAAATGATAATTTGATATAGTTGTTTGCATCAGAGTTATTTCGATACAATGATGCCATGTCCGACTGGTTATTCAAAACCAAATCTAAATCGCCATCATTATCAAAATCTGCGTATGCTGCTCCGTTAGAATTCACTTTAATATCAAATCCAAAGTTTGAACTCACATCGTCAAATGTATGATCCTTATTATTGAGAAACATATAATTATTCAGTTTTGTTGAAGGCACCATGTTAAGTGCTTCATCTAAACTAAACTTTTTATTACTCATAATATCCTCAGCAATTTGATGCTTAAAATCCTGATTGGTCAAGTCTCTTTCTATGCCATTTGTTACAAAAAGATCATTAAATCCATCGTTATCAAAATCGGCAATAAGGGGTGTCCAACTCCAGTCTGTTTTTGCAATACCTGTTAGTTGTCCTATTTCGCTATATGCGCCATTTCCGTTATTTAGCTGCAACATATTAGACATATATTGATAGTGATAGCCATTGTTAACCATTAAGTTAAAATTATTGGTGCTCATGGTTGCCATATTTTCCTTGCCTCGTTTTCTATCGGCAGCCATCATGTCCAACACCACTAAATCTGGCAATAGATCATTATTTATATCGGCAAAATCGCTCCCCATACTATTGGTTGGAATATGCTTAAAATAATCTTTACACGATTCTGTAAATGTGCCATCTTGATTGTTGATGTATAAGAAATCTGGTTCATAAAAATCGTTGGCAACGTAAATATCTTGCCATCCATCATTGTTGAAATCTCCGATTGAGGCACTTAATCCCCATGCGTTATTTGCTACACCTGCTTGCCTTGTGATGTTATAATACCTTCCGTTATCGTTTCTAAATAATGCATCGGAATGTTCTAAAGTCAATGGCTTATTTAAGTTTAAATCGATTGAAATTTGACTGTTAAAATCTGGGCGATGATTTACAAGATACATGTCCAAATCGCCATCTTTATCGTAATCAAAAAAATAGGATTGCGTAGAAAATGCGTAACCGCCCGTTACACCATATTTTTTAGCTTCTTCTTTAAAAGTATTATCCTTTTGATTTATAAAAAGTTGATTTCTGCGGAAAACCATAGTGTTTAAACTTCCAGATTTACATACATAGATATCTAACCAACCATCGTTATTGATATCTATCATGGTAACACCGGTACTCCAGCCATTTTTATCTGTTACTCCTGCGCTTTCTGTAATATCCTCGAATACAAAACCGCCTTTATTTAAATATAACTTGTTTGAATTTTGATTTGATGTAAAATATACATCTTCCAGCCCATCGTTGTTTATGTCGCCAACTGCCACACCTCCTCCGTTATAGACATACGTATAATTTAAAAAGTTGAGGTCTTGGTTTTCTTCAATAGAATTCTTGAAATTAATATGAGAATATGATGCAGGTATATTGGTAAAAACTACATCTGTTTCATCCTCATAATAAGACCTATCGATATTTTCTTTACAGCCTAAACAAAGCGATAAAATCAGTAGGAAAAAATAAAATTTAAAATTCATGACCTCACAAAAATGGTTGTAGTACTATTATACTTTCTTTATGACGCTGGTAACGAGCCCCCAAATAATGAAGTTATTTTCATCCGTAATTTTTATTGGCGAATAATTGGAATTTTCTGGTTGCAACCAAACACCATCTCCTTGAACTTTTAATCGTTTTACGGTAAACTCCCCATCTAAGAAACATACAGCTATCTTATTATGTGCTGGTTCCAAACTTCTATCTATCACCAATAAGTCATTATCATCAAGTCCCGCACCAATCATGGATTGTCCGCTTACTCGAGCAAAAAACGTAGCTTCTTTGTTCTTTACAAGTTCTTTATCCAACGATAAACACTCCTCTTTAAAATCATCAGCAGGAGAAGGAAATCCAGCCGATATGCCCATATCAAAAAAAGGCGCACCTGAATTGTTTAAAACTCTAGGATTAAAGAATGTAAGATTTTGAGAATTATGTAGTAGCATTTTTTTATGATAAGAAATGGTTCTGCCTAAAGTTAATAAATATTAGCTCCATATGACCAGTTTTATAATTTATATCGCATAAAAAAGTCGAGAATTATATTCTCGACTTTTACAATATTCATTAAGAATATTTATACTAATAAGATTTTATTTCGTCATGTTAGAAATTGCATCACCTGTACCAGTAGTGTAATTGATTTTTAAAGCATTAACCTTTCTCAATTCCTGCTTTACATCACCTACAATACCCATATTTGCATCTTTATCTACTTTAAGCGACACAGTTAAGTAGTTTACAAGTTCCTCCCTTAGAGCAGCGCGTTCGGCAGCGATAAAAGCAGCTACTTCACTCACATCAGCAAAATTATCATTCAACTGAATTTTAGCCTCAGTACCGTATTTTTTATAGTTTTCACTTGGTCTTCCCATGTAAATATAACTTACAGGGTTCTTTTTATCCAGTTTTTCAACTTGATCTGCAAGTGGTAATGAATTTTTAATTTTAAGTGTATCTTCTCTCATTACGGTAGCCACCATAAAAAAGAATAATAACATAAAAACAATATCAGGTAAAGACGCCGTATTAATAGGTGCTAATCCTCCATCCCCTTTCTTTTTAAACTTAGACATACTCTTTAAGTTATTTAATTCTAATTTGTTTTTTTACTCAACTACTTCAGAGAGCTTTTGTGGAATCTCCGTTTTGATTTGCTCTATAAGTGCTTTCAATTTCGTTTTATTACCGCTCCACCTAACGTCATTATACATGTTTTCCATTTGTATAAAATCCATATTTGGAAAACCTTTGGAAGGTCCAAGTTCTAAAGCACGCCTATTTCTTAAAATATTATATGCTGCAACCAACTCATTTTGAACAGAAATGTAGGCTGCATAGGACGTCTCACGGTCATTCTTTAAAGAAATAATTGCCTTATCTGGATTATCGGATGATTTTGGATCCTTAGCTCCTTGACAAAAAGAACAAGAACCATCACCACCATTATCCAAAAAAGCAACAGCTGCTTGTCTTAAATCTTTGATGTCCATAGATTCGTCCTCAACAAGTAGTTGGTCATGCTTATTAATTAAAACAGTAAAAATATTCTTTTGTTTTATAATAGGCGGCTCGGTATTGTCTTCAATTGGGGGTAACTTTCGGTTAATCCCCGAATCTTTCTCAATGGTTGTAGTCACCAAGAAAAATATCAATAACAAGAAGGCAATATCGGCCATAGAGCCTGCATTTACTTCTGGTGCTGATCTTTTTGCCATAATTATTTAATCATTTTTTTAATTCCGAAGAACAACATTGATCCACCTGCAATTAGAATAAGTGCATAGAATAAATATAGTCCTGCTCCCAATAACTTTGATCCTCCTTCAGAAAAGACGTTTCCATCTTTAAGAATTGTTTCCTCACCTTGAGCCAATCCAAAATAGCATATTAAAGCTACTATAGCAAATGCTCCGACACCTTTAACAGTACTTTTTAGTGTATCTGGGTTCGTAAATATATTCTTTAAGCTGAAAATAACAACAAAAGCTAAAGTAAGTAATAAAATCAAGTATGCTATATACATAAAAGTATCTACGCTACCGCTAGATTCCCCTGCCTTAACAGCTTCATCGCCTGCTGATATTATCATAGCCAGAAACACTATGGAAAGTATCCCAACTATTGCTAATACTATGGTTAATATTTTTTTCATAATAGTTACAATTTTAAATTATTACTTCTTGTGTCTGATTAGCAAATCCATTAATGTGATAGAAGAATCTTCCATATCATTAACAATGCTATCAATTTTAGCAATAATATAATTGTAAAAAATTTGAAGTATAATTGCAACAACCAAACCAAATACTGTAGTTAAAAGTGCTACTTTAATACCTCCTGCTACTAATGATGGATTCATATCACCTGCAGCTTCAATTTTATCGAATGCTTGAATCATACCAATTACCGTACCCATGAAACCAAGCATTGGCGCCAGAGCGATAAATAATGAAATCCAAGATACATTCTTTTCTAATTGTCCCATTTGAACACCTCCGTAGGCTACAACAGCTTTTTCTGCTGCCTCTATACCTTCGTCTGTTCTGTCTAAACCTTGATAGAAGATGGACGCGATAGGGCCCTTTGTATTTCTACAAACTTCTTTTGCAGCTTCAACACCGCCAGATGCCAATGCATCTTCAACGTTTTGGGTTAATTTTTTTGTATTTGTAGTAGAAAGGTTTAAAAAGATAATTCTCTCGATAGCGATGGCTAGTCCAAGAATTAAACATAAAAGTACAATCCCCATAAAACCAGGACCTCCTTCAATAAAACGCTTTTTTAATCCTTGATGAAACCCAAGTTCTTTTTCAGCAGTTGCTGTGGTTTCAGATTCCTGAGTAGTTACAACAGTTGTAGCAGCAGTAGTGACTGTTGCATTCGTAGTTGCATTTGCTGTTCCAAATACCATCATTCCTGTTATGGCTAGGATAGAAAATAATCTTTTCATGTTCTAAATCTTAATTTTATTAGTTAAAGTGTTAAAGATATAAAAAAAATACAATTAAAAAATAATTAATTGTGCAGAGAGGAAGGGATTCGAACCCTCGATACCCTTTTGAGGTATACACGCTTTCCAAGCGTGCGCCTTCGACCACTCGGCCACCTCTCTTTAATTCAATCGTACTTTTAAGGATGTCCAAATAACAAAAAAAATATGAAACGCTAAAACTTTAACGGGTATTTTTACGACATTTCCCCTCTTAAAGGGGTTTCAAACTTCATTTTGAGCAATTTACCAGAATAAGATTTCCCTAATAAGTACATTAATTTTGTAATCGCAGATTCTGTCGTCATATCTTTTCCGGATATGACTCCTATTTTTAATAGTCCGTTACTGGTTTCATACTGCCCCATATTTACACTTCCGCCTACACATTGCGTTACGTTTATAATAGCTATACCTTTTGAAATAGTTTTCTTTAATATCTCTAGAAACCAATTTCCTGTGGTGCAATTACCTGACCCATAGGTTTCTAAAATTACGGCTTTTAAATTTTTAGTGTTTAAGGCACTCCTTAAAAAAGATTCGGTAATCCCAGGAAACAGCTTAACTAAAGCAATATTATTATCTAGAATTTTGTGGACATTTAAAGGTTTATCCGCTTTAGGCTTTAATACATATTGATGATTTACCTTTAAATGCACTCCCGATTCCACCAAACACGGATAGTTTAAGGAATTAAAGGCTTGAAAATGTTCTGCGTTAATTTTAGTGGTTCGGTTACCTCGATACAATTTATATTCAAAATACAAACAGACTTCTTTTATTACAGATGAGTTATGTTCTTGTAATGATGCTATTTGAATTGAAGTGATTAAATTTTCCTTGGCATCTGTTCTTAAATCACCTATTGGCAATTGAGAGCCTGTAAAAACAACTGGTTTAGCTAAATTCTCTAACATAAAACTTAATGCCGACGCTGTATAACTCATCGTATCGCTTCCATGAAGCACTACAAAACCATCAAACTTATTATAATTGGCTTCAATAATTTCGGCAATTTGGACCCAGTTTTCTGGATTCATGTTACTAGAATCTATGGGGTTTTCAAATGAAACGGTTTCTATGTTACAATCTAAAAGCTGTAATTCCGGGATTTGTTTTATGAGGTTTTTAAAGTTGAAAGCATGCAAAGCTCCCGTTTTGATATCTTTTACCATACCAATGGTTCCGCCCGTATATATCAATAATATGTTTGGTTTGGTTTGACTCATATTTTGAAAACGTCTTTTGAGTTTTGAGTAGTTATGGCTGCAATTTCTTCTTTTGGAATATTATAAATATCCGATAATTTTTCTAATACATTAATTATATAAGCGCTTTCATTACGTTTTCCTCTATATGGTACAGGCGATAAATATGGCGCATCTGTCTCTAAAACGATATGTTTTAAATCTATCTCATTTAAAAATTGATCTATTTTTCCGTTTTTGAAGGTTGCCACTCCTCCAATTCCCAATTTCAAATTATAGGAGATAGCCTTATGTGCTTGCTCTAAAGTTCCAGTAAAACAATGAAAAATCCCAAATAAATCCTCACTTTTTTCACTTTCCAGAACTTCAAAAATTGCATCGAAAGCTTGGCGACAATGAATTACAATAGGTAATTTATAGTGTTTAGCGAGTTGAATTTGATGTTTGAATGCTTCTTTCTGAATTTCTAATGTTGATGTATCCCAGTATAAGTCAATTCCAATTTCGCCTACTGCATAAAATTGTCGTTGGGCGAGCATTTCCTCAACATGTTTTAATTCATCTTTATAATTTTCTTTGACGTGGGTGGGATGTAAACCCATCATTAAAAAGATATTTTCAGGAAAGTCTTTTTCTAACTGAAGCATGGATGCCGTATAGGTAGAATCGATGGCCGGGATAAAAAACCGGGAGACACCTTTTTTAATGGCACGGTTAATCATCTCGTTTCTATCGTCATCAAAAGCTTCGCTGTATAAATGGGTGTGGGTGTCGGTAATTATCATGTTGTAAAAATAATGAAGTATTTGAAGGCGGACACAGATTTCACGGATTTTCATGGATTGAAAAAGACCTTTCAGGTTTTGAAAACCTGAAAGGTCTAAGCAATTCACTAATAAAAATCCATTACTTTTAAATGATGACTTTTCAGTATTTTGTTTTTAACCTGCGAGGTCTTGGAGACCTTGTAGGTTTCTTTAATAAGACCTACAAGGTTTTTGAAACCTCGCAGGTCAACGCAAACAATTCATTTAATCTAATTTCTTAATCAATTTTTGCGCTTTCTCATAATCTTCTGCATCTTCAGGAATTGTTTTCAAAATCTCAAAACATGCTGTTTCATTATCTTGTTTTAATTTACTTAATGCCAAATACCACGTGGCTTTATGTTTGAATGCTGAATTTCCTCTTCTTAAATCTTCTAATAATCCATCAGCAGTTTCAAAATTATTTAATTCAATATTGGAAATTGCGCTATACAATTTCAATTCTGAATTGGTTTCATCTTCAGCTATTAACCGACTAAAAGCTTCTTCAGCCTTAGCAAAATCTTTCGTATTAAAAGCATTTTCGGCGGTTTGCAACAATTTACTATTAGCTCCTCTAACGGTTAAACTTATCTGATTGTAATCCGCATAATCGCCATAAGTTGGACTTGAAAATTGATTCAAGCTGAAAATCCCGAATAGCACAACAACACATGCCGCAACGAGATACTTCATTAAGGTATAGGTTTTAGTCGTGCCTTTAGAGCCAACCGTTTCTTCAACTTTATTAAAATGAGCTTCAGAAATTTTATTTAAATTCTTTTGAAATGCATGTGAGGCTGCTTCATTTTCAAACTTATGCTCTAGAAAAGAAGAGAGTTCTTTATAAGTTTCAAATGCCTGATGAAATTCAGATTCCGTTTTTAACCTGGTTTCAAAAGCAATTATTTCATCTTTAGATAATTCATCAGATAAATACGCTTCAAACAGTATGTAATTTTGATCGTCCATAACAATTACGTGTTTTTAATACCAAATAAACTCTAAAATTCATTTGATATGTGGTTAAATTTAGGCGAGCCTTGAACCAGTTCTGTTAATTTCCCAATGCATAAGGACTTCTTTTTTCTAGCATAGGCATAACTAACACCTAAACTTTTTGCCACTTCTTCCATGGATTTTATCTTAAAAGTAGCGGTTAACAAATCCTTGCACGCTGTCCCTAATTTATTGAACATCTCTGTAAATAAGGCTTGTTTTTCGCCAAATACTGAGGTTTCAAAAGCTAGTTCTTGGGCCTCGTCACCTTTAGATAACACTTCCTCGTTAATTGTTACCTCTTTATGGGAAGATTTTTTTAAAACGTTTAACCATTTACGCTTGCAGAGTAAAAAGAAATAGGCATCAAACGGACAGGTTAATTGCAACTTTTTTTCGCTTGCTTGATTATATATGGTTATTAAAGTGTCTTGGACAACATCTTTAGCTTCATCTGCGCTTCCACTATTCTGTTTTATATAGTTTATCACTTTTGGCACATGCTTATCATATATAGATTGTATGATAAAGGCATTGTTTTTAAGCAATCCGTCTATATATTTCTGGTCTTCGTGAATTTTTTTTTCGCTCATTAACCCTTGTATTTGCTACTAAAATAAAGAATTTCTTGAAACAAGTTAATCTTACCTCTTTTATATTAAGCTTTTGGTGGATTTTACCAAGTCTTAAAGTGGTAAAAAACGAAATTCTGTATTTAGATTCCCGTTTTCACGGGAATGACAAATCAACGGAAACCCTAGACTACGCCTAGGAAATTCTTTTCGAGTAAAAAAACTTTCAAAAAAAAAAGGGTAACAATTTTTAAATGGTTTTGATATAAGGGTGTAACAGTCAAAAATTAAAGGCTAAACAACATTTAATTAATCTATAAAAATTTAGAAATTATGAGAAAATCAATTTTAATTATCGGAACCGTAGTATTATCAATTTTAAATATGAATGCTACAAGTGAAAACACGACCACTAACACTTCAATTGAAGCTGTAGAAATTACAAAAAACAACATCGCTCAAGTTTTTGAGTGGAAAGTTGAAACTACCAAAGGCACTTATGCAGGTACATCATTGTCTTTAGAACAGGCGAAAAAAATGATAGCATTATCAAGTTCTAATGAAGTTGTAACAGGAACAGAAATTAAAAGCTTCTTCGTCTTAAAATCTGAAATTAATACCAAAAGAAATTATTTCTGGGAAGTTGAAACTGCAACAGGAACAGCAAAAGGCTATTCATCAACTGAAGATTATGCACATAAAATGATACAATTAGTAGCTTCTGGAGACGCTATTGTATCTAAAATGATTATCAGTCAACCTCAACAGTAAAAACTATAAGAATGAGATCCCGCTGAAAAAGCGGGATTAGTTCAACTCTAGATTTTGAGTGTGTCTTTCAGACTTCTCAAAATCTAGTTTCACTAAAAAATTACAAAAACAGGGTAACAAAATGATTGCCCTATTGATATAAACTTGAATAACAATTTAAAACCCAATTATCATGAAAAATTTAAAACACATTTTTGGAACATTATTAATGACCGTAATTTTATTTACAAGCTGTGAAACATCAGATGACAACGACATTATAATACGTGCTTCGGCAGAAGATTTTAACAACTTAAAAGAAGCAGCCTTAGAGGGTTTAACACAAACTTTTCAGTTTAATGCAGACGACGGGAACATCAATTTAACATCTGATAAAGGTGTGGAAATTTACATCAATGGCGCATGTTTAACACTAAACGGAAGCCCTGTAACTGGGCAAGTTAATTTAGAATTTGTGGAACTTTTTGAAAAAGGAAACATGCTTACCACCAACAAACCCACCATGGGAACTTTGCCAAATGGCGATAAAGCACTTTTAATTTCAGGTGGCGAGTTTTTTGTAAACGCGACTCAAAATGGTGCAATTTTAGAAACTACATGTGGATTTCAAATGTCTATCCCAACGGATTTAACTGGAGGTCCTGATACCGAAATGACACTTTGGGAAGGTAGAATAGATGCCAATGGCAACTTAACATGGGACGAGGAAGAAGATAATACTGGACAAGGTGGTGTGTTTGCCGAGGGCAACCAATATTATGGATTTTTTCAATCTTTCGGATGGTCTAATGTAGATCGTTTTTATAACGACCCAAGACCAAAAACAACGATTCTTGTTGCAGTACCTACTGGGTATGATAACACAAATAGTTCGGTTTTTATTTCATATGATGGTGAAGAAACAGGATTAGCAAACTTGGATACATATGATGCGGGAACTGGTTTGTTCAGCGAACATTACGGACAGATCCCTGTTGGATTGGAATGTCATATTATTTTTGCAACAGAAGAAAATGACAACTGGAAATACGCCATACAAGCAGTAACTATTGTTGAAGACGGAATTATCACGTTTACCGACGAAGAAACAGCTATTGCTACAGAAGCACAATTAACTGCGATTATTAACGCATTACCTTAAACATCTACTAATGTAGTACCTACTTAAAATGGTTTTGCCCCATTTTTAACCTACTTATTTAAAGCCAGAAACCTCCCAAAGTTTCTGGTTTTTTTTATTCAACTCATTCAAACGGGTAACAAAATAGAACATCTGTTGATATAAAGATATAAGATGCATTCATAATGAAGAAAAGGCTATATATCATATTACTTGTTGTGCTGATAGTTTTAGTTATTAGTGCCAACATCCTATTGATTATATCAAATTCCAGTTATTAATTATTTAAACTGAATTCATTTTAAATATTGAAGTTCTCACTTTTACATATATTAGAGCTATCCACCACTAAAGACACGTGTTGCTAAAATAAAAACAAACACGTATATTTGAAAAAAAATAACAATGAATACCAAATTGACATTAACAATAGAAAAAGAAGTTATTGAAATTGCCAAAGAGTATGCAAAAGAGAAAGGACAAAGTCTTTCTGAAATGGTTGAAAACTACTTTAAGTTAGTAACTGTAAATAGAAGAAAAATTAAGGAAAAACAACTTTCCCCGAAAGTAAGAAAGCTAAGAGGTATCATCAAAATCGAAAAAGACTTCGACTATAAAAAAACGTTAACCGAAGAATTATCAAAAAAATATGGTGTTTAAACTGTTTGTAGATTCTGATGTAGTTATTGACTTCTTTACCGATAGAGAACCTCATGTAAATTCAGCAAGTGAACTTTTTGAATTGAGTGAAAAAGGAGATATTGCATTGTATATATCAGCATTGAGCATTAACAATATATATTATATCGTCAGAAAATATTTAGGGCATAAGAAAACTCTTGAAGTCATAGAATCCTTAGCCGAAATGACTGAAATCATAGGAACAACAAAGAAAGAAGTCATTCAAGCACTTAAAAACGATTTTAAAGATTTTGAAGATTCTATTCAGTATTCTTCGGCACTAACAATTAAAAATTTAGATGCTATAATCACACGAAATATAAAAGATTACAGAAACTCAAAAATAGCAGTTATGACGCCGCTAAATTTCTTAAAATTGAAAGAAAGCAACGAAAGCTAACTAAAGTATCATTAATTACTAGTTCTTGTCTGCCTTTCGAATTCGGATGTTTTAGGACTCGCGGATTTTCATTTGGTTTTTATTTACTTAATCACCCCAATTAATGATATACAAAACCACTATTAAAAACCCTTATCATCATGAATAAATGGTTAATCTACTTTTTCCTTATTAGCATTTGCAGTTTTAGTCAAGCGCAAATAGCGAACGATACACTTACACGAACGGCAACGATAAAAGATGTTGTTAACGGAAATGAAGTTCTTTTCACTCCAGAAACACCTGCCTTAAATCAAATTGCAGGAGCGCCAAAAGCTTTTTATACCCATTACTGGGAATTTGGAGACGGCAATTATAGCACAGCAGAAAAACCAAAACACACCTATAAGAAAAAAGGCGAGTATGAAGTGAAACTATGGGCAACAAATAATTATGATACGGGAAAACCTCCAACTACCAGACCCAAAAAAGTGGCGATTTCTAATGTAACTTCAGAGTATCAAGATGTTGCTTCAATGGACGAAGATTTTATTTTGAAACGCAATAGAGAACCTGTTCCAGATCAAGAAATGGTAACCATAGTTAGCTATAAAAACATCAAGGATTATGAAACTAACGGAAAGCTGTATTTGTTTTACAATGAACAAAAATACAAGGCGAATAATTTTGAGGTTTTAGAGATAAGGACACATCATAATGAAAAAAACAACTCTGAAACTGGGTTTGCTTATACGCATCATATTGAAGATGAAAACACATACTTGGCATCAATAAATAATGAAATTATTAATAGCAGTCAAGCATTACAAGATTCTACAGAAAGAATGAACCTAGTTGAAACCATTGCAGAATCTAAAGCTATTTATAAAAACTGGAGCGTTCTGGAATTTGATGATTTGCAACCAAAAGAAGAACGCAATATCTTTTTCAGTTTAAAAACCACACCAGAAATGGTAAAAGATACGAGCGCCATAATATCGGTGAGAGGTATTTATATTCCTGATGCCAACTATGACAACCACAAAGTAAAAGACATGGAAATGGAAATTGTAACCTCGCACGATCCCAACAAAATGTCTTCAAACGGAACCTTTATGAATTACAGGTTTGTGCGTTTTAAAACCTTAAAATACAAGATTAAATTCCAAAATAATGGCGAAGGACCAGCAAGCACCATTCGTTTGGAAACCGATATTCCAGAAATGCTGGATAAATCTACTTTAGAGGTGACCGACATGTATCCCAAATGCGACATCTGTCCGAAACGCGAAGTAATTTACAGTTGTCTGGACACCACATTTACAGATACTCAAGCTATTTTCACATTTAAAAATATTTATCTCCCGGGAAGCGAACAAAAAAACGTAAAAGAATATGATTCCACTAAAGGTTTCGTAAAATACAAGATCAAATTCGCCAAGGATTTTCATAAGAAAAAGACCAAAAGTAGAACCGCTATAATTTTTGATAAAAACGACCCTATTATCACCAATTACTCTACCACGCGATTTTTGCCCGGAATATCCATAGGTGCAAAAGTGGGCTATAATTCGTTTTCAGATTTAAAAAATTCTGAAAGCTATTTTATTGGAGCAACACTATCGCCTTATAAATCCTATCGCTGGTATTGGCAAATAGAACTGATGAACAATTTTCATAATTATGATGCCGATACCCAAGTTGTTGAAGAACTAGTTGATGGGCCACAGGGCTTTCGATTTAGGCAACGTACCACTACAAACACGTCCTTTGAAAATATAGATTGGGATATTCCCGTGTTATTGCGTTATAACGTTAATAATTATATTGGTCTTGGAGCTGGTTTACAAAACACTATTTCAGTGAGTCAAAAAAGCAACAATGCTGTGATGATTGAGCAATTTGAAGGCGTTCAACCTGGAGCTCCTGTTATTAATACCAATGAAGAAACCAATAGCCAAACAGAGTCGTTTACAAATTTAAGAACCGGTTTATTATTTGAAGCCACGGCTGGTTTCGCAAGAATTGGGCCAAGTTTAGGCGCGCGCTACATTATGAATTTTGAAGATGATTTTAATTATTGGCAATTGTATGCCATATGGAAATTTTGATGCTAAACTTTAGTGGGCAAATTACTCTCGTATCTGCAAAAGACCTGTCAGGTTTTCATCCCGAAGTTTCGGGACTGACAGGTCTGAAACTATTCGTTAAAAAATTGTGTCTTTTTGTTTTTCTTATTTCGTCATTAAGTTTTTCCCAAAATCTAGAAGAAACCATTTATGTAGCCGCTGAAACGTTTATTGCAAACCCAAATACAATAGCACTTCAAGTTTTAAACCAACAGGAGGTAAGCTTTAAAAAACTAGCAAAAACTAAAGACGAGCAATTAGCTTTGGTGTTTCTACAATGTCACAAAGGGCATTATTTAGACCAAAATTCACAACTAAAACAAGCTATTGAAACTTATGAAGATGCTTTAAAACGTTTTAACACACATGAACTTTCAAAATTATCAGATTTTGACGTCATTGAGAATTGTTTAATTCCTTTAGGCAATCTATATACCAAAACGGGCGATTACACCAATGCCGAAAGCACCATAAAACACTATACGTTTTTAGCAGAAAAAAATAAAAACTATAAACAAGAAGTTACTGGCGCTATCAATCTAGCGCAACTTTATCAAACTATTGGAAAACATGAAACGGTGATTAAACTCACTTCAGATTATATAAATCATCCGGACATAAATCCAAGTCAAAAACAAAAACTGATTGCTTTAAATGTTGATGGCCAAATTGCTTTAGGCGATATAACAACTATTACTAATGCATCCAACAATGAGATAAATTATAAAATCGCTCTTAAAAAAGGCGACTATAAAACTGCTCTTTTGGAATTTCAGAACGTTAAGACGACGAGATTATCAGATGAAAAATTACAAAAACGGGATTTGGCAAAACTACATGTAGAGGAAGCGCAACTATATGTTTTATTAAACGACAAAAAAAAAGCAACTCAAAACCTAGATGCTGCTATTAAAGTTTTAATTCCAAATGTTACCAGCTCTTCATTACCTAAAAAAACCGATTTATATGCCGAAAATACATTTATTGATATTTTCGATGTATATGCCTTCATTCAGCAAAATCCTGAAATTGCCTTAGAAAGCTACAACCTAAGTTTTTATGTCTCTGATTTATTGAAGGATAGTTGGACATCACAAGAAACTAAAATTCTAAATGAAACCAATAATAGAATTAGAAGTGAAAAATGCATCGATATTTTATATCGAGCTTACCAAAAGACTAACGAAAAGTCGCTCCTATTTAAAGCACTTCAATATTCTGAAAACAATAAAGCATCGAGTTTAACAGAAATGTTTCAAAAAAAGTTACGCCTTCAAAAATTCCCAAAAGACAGCTTATTAATTAAAGAATTCAATCTTTTAAAAGAACAGGAACGCATTACAAATTTGCTTGTTAAAGAGCAATTAAACGACAATAATCCTCCAACGATCAATCAGTTAAGCAAAAACCTAAGTACTATCAGTCTTCAGTTAAAAGCATTAAAAAGAGCTATTTTATCAAAATATTCTGAAGATAGCACTAATTTTTCTTTAGAAGGTTTACAGGAGAAACTGTTGCAAAATGAAGCTGTTTTAGTGGAATATTTCTATGGTAAAAACACAATCTATCAATTTATTGTTTCAAATGAAAATATCTCAATGCATCCCGTCGAAATAACTTCTGAAACGAAACAGCAAATCACAGATTTTATTCATCTTTTTGATACGGCTTCCATTATAAATAACGATATCAATGCATTTACAACAAAAGCATTTCAACTTTATAAATTTTTGAAACTTGATCGTATTTCAGCATATAAAAATGCTATTATAATCCCTGACGGATTATTGAATTTCATCCCTTTTGAAACCCTTTTAACTTCTGAAACCAACGCGATGGCGTTTTCTAAAATGCCATTTGTGGTTCAACAACAAAATATAGTTTACAGTTCTAATATTTCATTCTATATCACGGAACATCAACCAATTAAAAACGACAAGCTTTTAGGCGTATTTCCAGTTTTTGAAGCCACGGAGAAGCAACTTACATATTCGGTCAAAGAAGCTTCCGCCATAAAAAACGAAACAGATGCTCAACTGTTAATGCATGAAAAGGCAACTAAAATTAATTTTTTAGAAAACGCCACTGATTACAGTATTTTACACTTATCCACACATGCCAGTAGCGGGGATTTTATAACACCAGCTAATATCGATTTTTATGATGACACTTTATATTTGAATGCACTTAACAGCCTTGATTTAAACGCCAGTTTAGTTGTTTTAAGCGCATGCGAAACCGGCATAGGCAAACTTTATAAAGGCGAAGGTGCTATGAGTATTGCGCGAGGGTTTCAATATGCTGGAGTAAAAAACCTGCTGTTTTCATTATGGCAAATAAACGATTTATCAACCTCACAGATGATGCAATCGTTTTATGAAAACCTTAGCAGTTCAACATCGGCTTCATATTCAAACCAAAAATCGAAATTGGATTATTTACAAAATGACGCTATTAACAATGCTAAGAAATCGCCCTATTATTGGGGTGCGTTTGTTTATTATGGCAAATTAACTCCACCAAATACATCCAAATCAATTTATTATACATGTATTGGAATCGCATTTATTTTGATTCTAGTATTTTTACTTTTGAAATATAAAAAGCGTAATGGAAAAGACACTGCAAGAATTCCTTCTTGAAAAAGAGTACACCAAAATTAAGTTGAAGTTGACGAAAACCAATCATTTTGAAATTAAAGCCACAATTAATGGTGTAAAAGGTAATTTTATTTTAGATACAGGCGCATCAAGTTCTTGCGTAGGCTTTGAAGCTATTGAAACATTCAATCTTAAGGTTAAAGATTCTAAAATTCTAGCTGCTGGCGCAGGTGCTACAGACATGGCAACTAAAATGTCTAAAAAAAATAAAGTGAAAATAGGCAAATGGAAGCATGATAAGGTTGTTCTGGTTTTATTCAATTTGATTCACGTAAATACTGCTTTGGTAAATCATAACTCCACACCTGTTGATGGAATTATTGGTGCAGATATTTTAAAAAAAGGGAAAGCCGTAATTGATTACGGAAAAAAATATCTATATTTAAAATTGTAAGCTCTCAAAAGATTACAAAAAAATCGATTAATAGTTAAATATCCCTAAGTCTAATGCATACATCTATAGTAATAGCTGATGATCATCCGCTAATGCTCAGAGGTTTAACCGACTTCCTGACTTCAAAAGGCTATAACATTTTAGGAAGTGCTGAAGACGGAAAAGCAGCTTATAATCTTATAGTCAAGCTTAAACCCAAAATTGCCATACTTGATATAAGGATGCCTTATAAGACAGGTTTAGAAATTGCAGGAGAAGTACAAAAAAACAATTTACCCACAAAAGTTATTTTAATTACGTTTGACAAAGAGGAAGACCTTTATGACAAAGCTTTAGAATATGGGGTTTATGGCTATATTTTAAAAGAATTTGCTATCGAGGAAATTGAAACCTGTATAGCACATGTTGAGAACAATACACCTTATTTTAGTGAGGAAATTGCAGAATATTTAAATCATAACCAGAACAAAAAACCAAAAAAACTTGAGTTCCTTACAAAATCTGAATTAAAAATTGTGAAGCTTATTGCCGATAACAAAACATCTCAAGAAATTGCGCAAGAACTATCTATTTCTCCGAGAACAGTTGATAAACACCGAAGCAATATAGTTGCAAAGTTAGATTTAGACAATAAACCTACGTCACTCTCCATCTGGGCAGGTTTAAATAAGCCCTTTCTTTAAAATACGTACAAGTACGTATTTTTTTTTATCCAAACATATATTACATTTACAATGCTATTAATTAGTTCTTAGGGAGAATTAAAAAGAGCTCTAGGTTTTTTATAAATCTAGGGCTCTTTGCATTTTATAAAATATCAGTAATACCATAAAAATACGTAGAAGTGCGTATTTTTTATTTGAATACTTCCTACTACATTTACATCAGCTATTAATCGATTCTTTTGAGAGAGAATTACCGAAGACCCTGTGTGTTATCAGCACAGGGTTTTTATTCCAGCCTTAAAAGAAACCCTAACTTAATCCATTATGAAAACATCAGAATCTATCCTAGATCGATCCTTTGCAATTGGGCTGGCTGTTTTAGTTATTGCCGTAATTGCTATTAACCTATTAGTTATTATTTATTAAATTTTATTTTATTTCAGTTAGTCACGAAAATGCAAAAACCCCGAAACATTAATGTTTCGGGGTTTAGTATATTATAATAATTAGTGTTTAATCTGCTAGAACTATCACTTTATTGTCTTTCATTTCAATGGTCCCAGAGTCAATTGCCAACCAAAAACCTTTTGCAGATTTTGTAAACTTGGCTTCAACCTCTTCTTCCAAAGTAATGTTTCCAACAATCTTTACCTGACCTTCTTTCAATAAAGATACAATAGCTGCGTGATTATTAAGCATTTCAAACTCACCGTTCACGCCAGGAACAGCAACAGAATCTACTTCCCCACTAAATAAAGTTGCTTCAGGTGATACAATTTCTAAATACATGGTAAAACTTGTTTTACTACCCTGAAATTATTTCAGGGGCTGTTTAATGTTATTCAAGGTTCAATTTAAAAGGTGCTGAAATAAATTCAGCATTAGCTTCGGCTACGCCTCAGCTAACATTTTATCTCCAGCTTCAATAGCTTCTTCAATGGTTCCTTTAAGGTTGAAGGCTGCTTCTGGTAGGCGATCTAATTTACCATCCATAATCATGTTAAATCCTTTGATAGTTTCTTTAATATCAACTAATACACCTGGTATCCCTGTAAATTGTTCTGCTACGTGGAAAGGTTGAGATAAGAAACGTTGTACACGTCTTGCGCGACCTACAGCTAATTTATCTTCTTCAGATAATTCTTCCATACCAAGGATGGCAATAATATCTTGTAATTCTTTATAACGCTGTAACAACTCTTTAACACGTTGCGCACAATCGTAATGTTCTTTTCCTAAAATATCAGCAGTTAAAATTCTCGACGTAGAATCTAACGGGTCAACCGCAGGATAGATACCTAACTCAGCAATCTTTCTAGAAAGTACAGTTGTTGCATCTAAGTGAGCAAAGGTTGTAGCAGGCGCAGGATCCGTTAAATCATCCGCAGGTACGTAAACCGCTTGTACAGATGTGATAGAACCTCTTTTAGTTGAAGTAATACGCTCCTGCATCGCACCCATCTCTGTTGCTAATGTTGGTTGGTAACCTACCGCAGAAGGCATACGACCCAATAATGCAGATACCTCTGATCCAGCTTGTGTAAAACGGAAAATGTTATCTACGAAAAACAATACATCTTTTCCTTGGCCTTCTCCAGCACCATCACGGAAATACTCAGCAATAGTTAAACCAGATAATGCAACACGCGCACGTGCTCCAGGAGGCTCATTCATTTGTCCGAATACGAACGTTGCTTTAGATTCTTTCATTTTTGATTTATCAACTTTAGATAAATCCCATCCGCCATCTTCCATAGAATGCATAAAATCATCACCGTAGCGGATAATTCCAGATTCTAACATCTCTCTTAAAAGGTCATTTCCTTCACGAGTTCTTTCTCCTACACCAGCAAATACTGATAAACCACCGTGACCTTTTGCTATATTATTAATCAACTCTTGAATTAATACTGTTTTACCAACACCAGCACCACCAAATAAACCAATTTTTCCACCTTTTGCATAAGGTTCAATTAAATCGATGACTTTAATACCAGTAAATAAAACTTCAGTAGAAGTTGATAAGTCTTCAAACTTAGGCGCTTGTCTGTGTATTGGTAAACCTGCTTTTCCAGCTTTAGGTAAATCTCCAAGACCATCAATAGCGTCTCCAATCACATTAAATAAACGTCCGTAAACATCATCACCAATCGGCATTTGAATAGGAGCACCTGTAGCATTAACTTTAGTTCCTCTACTTAAACCATCTGAAGAATCCATTGCAATGGTACGTACTGTATCTTCACCAATGTGAGATTGTACTTCTAATACCAAAATAGAACCATCTGGTCTATTTATTTCTAATGAATCGTAAATTTTTGGAAGTTCTGAACCCGCTGCGAACTCAACGTCAATAACTGGCCCTACTATTTGTGCAACTTTACCTGTAACTTTAGACATTACTTATGTATTTAATGTTATGCGACTTAATTGATGAAAACCTCTCTAAGTTTTCGGGTGCAAAGATATATTTTTTAATTTAAAAATAAAGTCGTTTCTGAGGTTTTTTCCAATAAAAAAGCATCTCCAAACTGGAGATGCTTTATACTATCCCTAAAGATATTTCTATTCTTGAGATGCCTCTGCTGCCGGTGCTTCAGCGCCTTCTGCTGCTGCTCCTTCTTCTCCTTCAGCTCCTTCTTCTTCTTCCTCTTCTTCATCAACAATTGCTGTTCTTGCCGTTTTAATTTGACAAACAACAGTATTATCTGTATGCAAAAATGTGTACTTTTCGTTTAACAAGTCTTCTACTGCTACTTTATCTCCAATTTTAAGAGGTGTAATATCTATCTCTATAAAATCTGGTAAGTTTACTGGTAGTGCCTTGATACGTAACTTTCTGTTGTTTCTTCTTAAAACACCACCGTTTTTAACACCTTTAGAGTTTCCTACTAGGTGGACTGGGATGTTTAAAGCAATTTCTTTGTCCTCAAATAACTGATAGAAATCTACGTGTAAGATTCTATCTGTTACGGGGTGAAATTGAATGTCTTGAAGAACTGCGTTTAAAGTTTCTCCATTGTCTAAATTAATCACAACTGTATGCGCATTTGGTGTGTACACAAGTTTTGAGAAAGCTAATTCCGGTGCTGAGAAATGAAATGGCTTGTCTCCTCCGTATAATACGCAAGGAACCTGACCAGCATTACGTAAGGCTTTTGTTGCTTTTTTGCCCACGCTTTCTCTTTGAGATCCGTTGATTGTAATTGATTTCATAATTGTTATTTATTGATATTTAATAGTATTCATATTCTTTAATTATTGTGATTTACATCACAAATTTTGAGCTGATTGATTTGTTATTATGAACCTTATCCATAACTTCTGAAAATAAATCGGCACAACTCAATACTTTAATTTTATCACTTTCTTGTTTTAATGGAATAGAGTCTGTAACAATTAACTCTTCAAGTTTAGAGTTTTCTATTCTTTCATATGCATTTCCCGATAAAATAGGGTGTGTACAAATAGCTCTAACGCTCAATGCGCCCCTTTCCATCATTAAATCTGCTGCTTTTGTTAATGTACCGGCCGTATCGACCATATCATCTACCAAAACCACGTTTTTACCTGTTACATCGCCTATCAATTCCATATGCGATATCACATTGGCTTTAGCACGTTGCTTATAACAAATTACAACATCGCTTCCTAGAGCTTTAGAATAGGCATAAGCTCTTTTAGAACCACCCATATCTGGAGAAGCAATGGTTAAATTAAGCAAGTTTAAACTTTTTAAATATGGTAAAAATATTATCGATGCAAATAAATGATCTACAGGTTTTTCAAAAAAACCTTGAATTTGATCTGCATGCAAATCCATAGTAATTATTCTTGTCGCACCAGCAGCTTCCAACATTTTTGCTACTAATTTTGCAGCAATCGGCACTCTCGGTTTATCTTTTCTATCCTGTCTTGCCCAACCAAAATATGGCATAACAGCAGTAATATGCCTAGCAGAAGCTCGTTTAGCAGCATCTATCATCAACAGCATTTCCATTAAATTTCTTGGTTCTGGATGTGTTGAGCCAATTATAAAAATTCTAGTCCCACGAATTGATTCTTCATAAGAAGGTTGAAACTCGCCGTCACTATATGTTGAAGTAATTACGTTTCCTAACTTAGCACCATAGGCTTTGGCTATCTTTTCACCTAAGACTTTACTCTGTGTACATGCAAAAATTTTAGCTTCGGTATTGACTACGGGCATAGTTAACTAGTTGTTTTATAGTATTTAAAGACTACTTTTTTTAAACGAGGTGCAAATTTAGACATTTATTTTAACCTAAAAAGTATATTACGCAGTATTTTTGAGTGTAATTAAAGAAAAAAAATTATTTTTGTCGTCCAATAATTGCTCAAGTGGTGGAATTGGTAGACACGTTGGATTCAAAATCCAATTCTTCGGAGTGCGGGTTCGATTCCCGCCTTGAGTACTTTTTAAAACCGTAAAACTTTATTGAAAAGTTTTACGGTTTTTTTATTTGTAATTTTCTAACGTCCAATAACATTCAACTTCATTCAAAAATGAAAATCAAAATTTTAATCACTCTTGTCTTTAATCTCAATACTTTCATGCAAATCCGAAAAAAAGAAAGTTTCAAAAAATATAGATGCTGAAGAATGGATTTCACTTTTCAACGGTAAGGATTTATCAAACTGGACTATAAAATTTACTGGCGAAGATTTAAACCACAACTATAAGGAAACTTTCGTCGTTAAAGACAGCATGATCAGCATACAATATGATAATTACGAAACTTTCAACAATAAGTTTGCACATATATATTACAACACACCCTATTCTTACTATAAATTAAAGTTTGATTATCGATTTACTGGCGAACAAACAGAAGGAGGCTCGCATTGGAATGTTAGAAATAGTGGTGTGATGCTGCATTCGCAATCAGCTGAAAGCAATGCATACCATCAAAATTTTCCAGTCTCGGTAGAATTACAGCTTCTTGGTGGATTAAAAAATAATGGAGAACGTCCCACAGCCAATGTGTGTACTCCGGGAACGGCGGTTGTAATAGGTGATACCATTAATTACGAACATTGCATTTCTTCAAACTCGAAAACCTATTTTGGTGACCAATGGGTGCATGCCGAAGCGATAGTTATGGGAGGAGAATCAATGACTTTCATTGTTGAAAAAGATACCGTTCTTAGCTTTAAATTACCTCAAATTGGTGCGACCATACCAAATAAACATTATAAAGGTAAAAACTGGAAAGCTTGGGGTATGAATCCTGATACATGGAAGGTCAAAGCCGGAGAAATAATAACAGAAGGTTACATTTCACTTCAAGCTGAAAGCCATCCCATAGATTTTAAAAATCTAAAATTATTGGATTTATGCGGTTGCAAAGATCTAAAGGCAAAAAACTTTAAGTCTTATTATGCTAAAAACAAACCGGAATCTTGCGTTTATTAATCCACCAACATTTCTGGTGTTGCCACAGTTCTAAAACCAACATGTTCTGATGAGGAATCTTTACTTGTACCCATCCTAGAAGACACGCGATAACTTGCACAATAGGATTCACTACATAAAAAAGAACCGCCTTTTATAATGATTTCTTCTAAATAAGGATTATTTGGATTATAAGCCTTGGCGGCCCCTTTTGGATTGATAACAGGTTTTCCTGTTGCAGCCAGTTCTTTATAATAATCCAAATTGTACCAATCTCCCGTTATTTCCCAAACATTCCCTGCCATTTCGTACAACCCAAAAGTGTTTGCAGGGTATGTTTTTACAGGTGCTGTTCTTTCGTAACCATCTTCTAAGGTGTTATTTACTGGAAATTCGCCTTCCCAACTATTCACATATTTAGAAAGTTTCGATGTATCATCTCCCCAAAGATACGTGGTGTTTTTTTGTGTTCCTCTTGCCGCATATTCCCATTCTGCTTCTGTTGGCAAACGTCTTCCAGCCCATTTGCAATAGGCTATTGCATCTTCATAACTTATATGCACTACTGGGTAATTGTCTTTCCCTTTGATATTAGAATCCTTTCCACTAGGATGTCTCCAATTGACACCGATAGTCCATCGCCACCATTGTGAAAAGTCATATAAATTTGGCAAAGAAGATTTACTTTTTTTAAACATTAAAGATCCGGGTTGTAAAATAGTATCGTGCGGTTTTGGAGTGCCTTCCGGTATTTGCTTTTTCATTTCCTCCCAATCTATTTCGCGTTCTGCAATGGTGACATACCCTGTGTCATCTACAAATTTTTTGAATTGGGCGTTTGTTACTTCGGTAATATCCATAAAAAACCCATCTACGCTAACAGGATGCTGTGGTTTTTCATGCGCCATTGCGGTTTTATCTTGGGGTACAGCGCCTTGTAAAAATGAGCCTGCCGGTATCCAAAGCATACCGCTGGGCGGATTAGAAATAAGACTGTCCTTTACTTTTTTATCTAGCTTTTTTACAACACTATTTTGCGAAACGTTCCCGTCATTTTCTTCTACTAACTCCTTTATGTCTTGCTTTTCAGCAGCTTTATCCTTGCACCCAAAAAAAGCTACAGAAACAAACAAAATAATCGCAATCTTAGGTAAATACTTCATTATAATTTTAGTCTATTTTTTCACAAAAGTATCTATTAATTATTTTATAAACCGCTATTCGGACTTTGAAAGAATGGTTTTAACACATTTTTGCCAGTTTACTGTCGTTCAGTTTTAATTACCTTTGCATAACTTAATACATGATTTATGATTTATTCGATGACAGGTTACGGAAAATCTGTTTTGCAATTGCCTACTAAAAAAATTACAATTGAACTCAAATCCCTAAATAGCAAAAATTTAGATTTAAATGCGAGGATGCCTTCTATTTATAGAGAGAAAGAGTTAACTATAAGAAAGCTTTTGGCAGATAAATTGGTTAGGGGGAAAATAGATTTTTCGATTTTTGTAGAAGCAACTGCAGAAGATACTTCTACGCAAATAAACACACCTGTTGTAAAGCAATATATGGCGCAGTTGAGTCAGGTTGTGAATGGTAATGAAATAGATCTTTTAAAAATGGCAGTCCGTTTTCCAGATGCTTTAAACACCGTTCGTGAAGAAATTGATGAAAACGAATGGAAAATTATTGAAGCAGAAATAAAAAAAGCTGTTGACGATTTAAATAGTTATAGATTGAATGAAGGTAAAGTTCTAGAAAAGGATTTTAATAATCGTATTGCTACAATTAGTAAAATTCTTGAAAAAGTAATTGCGATGGATCCTGAACGCGTTGACGGTGTTCGCGAACGTTTATTGAAAGGCGTTCAAGAGTTGCGTGAAAAATATGATGAAAACAGATTTGAACAGGAGCTAGTGTATTACATTGAAAAGTTTGATATTACTGAAGAAAAAGTGCGCCTAAAAAACCACCTAAACTACTTTATTGAATCTATCAATTCAAAAGATTCTAACGGAAAAAAACTTGGATTTATAAGTCAGGAAATGGGACGTGAAATTAACACCATTGGCTCTAAAAGTAATTATGCCCCTATGCAACAATTAGTGGTACAAATGAAAGATGAACTTGAAAAAATTAAGGAACAATTATTGAATGTACTTTAAAAAAGTTGGCAGTTCTCAGTATGCAGTAACCAGTCAAAATTAAAAGTATTCAGTAAAAAATATTCGTGAATTCGTGGCAAAAGAACGAGATAAAAAACAAGGCAAATTAATAGTGTTTTCAGCACCATCTGGTTCTGGAAAAACAACCATAGTTAGGCATTTATTAGGTATTGAAGATTTAAATTTAGAATTTTCCATATCGGCAACTTCCAGAGCTAAACGTGGCAATGAAGAACATGCAAAGGATTACTATTTTTTATCTGCCAAAGAATTCAAAACCAAGATTAAAAATGATGAATTTTTAGAATGGGAAGAAGTATATCGCGATAATTTCTATGGTACTTTAAAAACCGAAGTAGAACGTATTTGGGCAAAAGGTAAAAATGTGATTTTTGATATTGATGTTTCTGGTGGCTTACGTATCAAACGAAAATTTCCAGATGAAACATTGGCTGTTTTTGTAAAACCACCAAGTATTGACGAATTAAAAATCCGATTAAAAAAACGTAAAACCGAAAGTGAAGACAAAATAAATATGCGTGTTGCCAAAGCTTCGGCAGAATTAGCAACCGCTCCCCTTTTTGACACAATAATTGTTAATGACAATTTAGAAAAAGCACTCAAAGAAGCAGAACAACAAGTTGCAAATTTTATAAATTCTTAAGCTATAAAATGAAAGTTGGACTCTATTTTGGTTCTTTCAATCCGATCCACATCGGGCATTTGGTAATTGCAAACCATATGGCAGAACATAGCGATTTAGACCAGGTTTGGTTTGTGGTAACACCACACAATCCTTTTAAAAAGAAAAATAGCTTGCTGGATAACTACCAGCGTTTGGAAATGGTATATCGCGCCACAAAAGATTACATCAAGCTAAAACCTAGCGATATTGAGTTCAACTTACCACAGCCTAGTTATACCATAAATACTTTGACCTATTTACAGGAAAAACATCCAGATTATGAGTTTGCTTTAATTATGGGCGAAGACAATCTTAAAAGTTTCCACAAGTGGAAAAATTACGAGCTTATTTTAGAAGGACATCATATTTATGTGTATCCTAGAATTTCAAAAGACCCCGATAGTAATCGGGATAAAACCCAATTTGACGGACATAAAAAAATACATGCTGTTGATGCGCCTATCATGGAACTCTCTTCCACTTTTATTCGAAAATCTATTAAAGAAGGAAAAAATGTGCAGCCCATGTTGCCGCAACATGTTTGGGAATATTTAGATGAAATGAATTTTTATAAATAGCTTGTACTTTTCTAGGAAAGAAAACTTAAAAATTTTAATGAATTTACATATCTAATTGAAGGTTTTATATTTCTACTTTTTCTAAGTTTAGAAACATTAAACGCATTCATCTAATTTGAGTATAAAATATTGAAATAACTTTGTACCTGTAAAGTTGTTCATATGCACAGAAAGCCATATTCTTAAATAGAATAATCACTATACATTTGAATTACAATTCCTTCTTTATGAAAAATGAACAAACAGCATTACTTCTTGCATTAGCTAGAAAATTAAAAAAAGAAGAAACTTCTAAGGAATCTGCTATTGCATCTTTAAGTTCAGCAGGTATTATTACTAAAAAAGGAAAAATAACCAAGTCTTTTCCTAATTTAGAACGAGTACTTTCTGTTGCTGAATAAATAAATGTATAGTTCTAGGTCTAACATTTTAATCGGATTTCACGGATGCGATGAATCTGCAAGGGATCAACTTCTCACAAAACCAAATAATGTAAAAATCAGCGAAAAACCATTTGATTGGTTAGGTCACGGATTTTACATTTGGGAAAATAATTACGATAGAGCTTTAGAATGGGCAAAAGATAAACAGGAAAGAGGTAAAATTAAGAAAGCATCTGTAATTGGTGTTGTTTTCACGTTACCAAAAAACCCAACTCTCGCAAGTTGGGTTTTTTACAAACATAAATATTGTAGGTATGTTTAGTCTAAGGCAGGGATACGCAATACTTGTCCTGGATAAATTTTATCAGGATCGGTAAGCATTGGCTTGTTTGCTTCAAATATTACTGGATATTTCATGGCGTTACCATAGTATGTTTTAGCAATTTTACCTAAAGTATCACCACTTGCAACTGTATGAAACTGTGCTTCTGGTTCAACGTTTTCAACCGTCATCTGATCATCAACAATTGCAATGCCGTTGGAATTTCCAACTAGTAATACTACTTTTTCTTTTGTAGCTTGATCGTAAGCAGCACCAGTAATTGTTGCTGTTTCATCATCTATAAATACGTTTAGACCTTCAACCTGTAATTGTAAGTCGTTAATTGTTTCTTCTAATTTCTGACCAGCTAATTGCTCTAGTTTAAGCTCTTTTGCCGCAGCTTCGGCAGCTTCTTCTTTATCTGTTTTTCCAATACCAAATACCTTTGCTCCTGCGTTTTTAATGAACGAAAATAATCCCATTTTTAATTTATTTTTTGAGGGTTAATAATTTGTTTAATGTGCAACCATAAAACTACACAATTTTTAGACACATTAGTTATAGAATAGTCACTTTAATTATTAAACAAAAAAGAAACCGCCTAAAGCCAAAAGCTTTAAACGGTTTCTAAACTAAATAACCAACCAAAATTTTTATTTAACCCTTGTGTTTTCTCTAGGGTTCTCTACTCTATCTTTTTTAAACTTACGTTTTTTATCTTTTTTAGTATGCAACTTTCCTTTGTCGTTACCAGATTTCAAGTATTGTATATAACCTCTTCCTTCAAATTCATAAACCGTTTCAGAAGTTGGATGATACAACTCTATCTTTCCGTCATTTATAACGCTCAATTCAAAATATTCATTGTCCAACGAATCATAATCTAATGTTAAAGTTTTTAAAAGGTCATTTCCAGCAATATTCCCTACACCATAAATTCCTGTATAGTCCCATTGTAAATTGTTATAATTCAAACCATTATTATCTTGTGAAGATCTAAATTCAGAATCGTTACCACCAGCTAAAAACTGTAAATAATTTTCGTTATCAAATTCATTTAAAACACCAAACTCACTAGTATATGTTTTTTCCCAAGCATCATATTCTTGTAAGAAATAATGAATGTTATCATAGAACACGAAATCGTAATCGAAATTATTGCGTTGATAGCCTTCTAAAAAATAAGACGTATCATTATTTGGATTATATAATTCAATGGTATTATAATCTACTTCAAAAACATCAAAAGTTTGAAACCCGTCAAGATCATGGTTTACGTCCAAAATCATATCGTAAGCATCATATTCTGCCACATCAATTCCATAACCATTTCCGCTGTTTCCTATACCCACCAAATTATTATTGGCGTACAACACACCGTTAATGAACGAAATGGTAAATGCTTTTTGCAAAAATGGTGTTTCGCCAAAACCCTGGGTAGCATTAATATCAACATACCACAAGTCGTAAGCATGTAATAGTTGATTTGCTGTAATTGGCGGTACATCATTAAATTCGTCCACAACAACTTCGGTATAACAAGATGTTAAAAGTGTTGATGCCAGCACAGCACTTAAAAGTATTTTTATAGTTTTCATAATAATTTGTTTTAGGGTTTCTGTTTATAGAGTTTCAAAACGCGTGCCAAAAAAATTAATCAAAGCCATTCAATTCTCAATTCTTCTATATTTTACGTACTTTTGAAATACAAACAGATTTTTCTTTTTATATGAATGAACCTTTAAATTATGCGGTTTTTGGCGCTGGAAGTTGGGCAACGGCAATTGTGAAAATGCTTTGCGAAAATTTAGACGAAGTGGGTTGGTATATGCGTAGTGTTTATACCAAAGAGCATTTACTGAAAGAACAGCACAATCCTAATTATTTAAGTTCGGTTGAATTTCATTTAGAGCAATTAAAGCTAAGCAACGATATCAACGAAATTGCTACTTGGGCAGATGTCCTCATTTTTGTAATTCCATCGGCTTTTATGCATAGTGAATTAGAAAAACTGACTGTTGCTATTTCTGGAAAAACAATAGTTTCAGCAGTAAAAGGGATTGTTCCTGAAACCGGATTATTGGTTGGCGAACACTTTAACAAACATTACAAAGTACCATTTGAAAGTATTGCCGTTATCGCAGGCCCTTGCCATGCTGAAGAAGTGGCTTTAGAGCGTTTGTCATACCTTACTATTTCTTGTTGGGATGCAACAAAGGCACAGAATCTTGCCGATAGTTTATCCAGCGATTACATAAAAACCAAAATAAGCGACGATGTTATTGGCGTAGAATATGGCGTAATGCTTAAAAATATTTATGCTATTGCCGCTGGTATTGCTCATGGTTTGGGCTATGGTGATAATTTCCAAAGTATTTTAATGAGCAATGCTATTCGAGAAATGAAACGCTATATCAAAAAAGTGCATAAAATGAAACGTAACATCAATCATTCGGCATATTTGGGCGATTTATTGGTTACGGGATATTCTACCTTTTCTAGAAACCGCATGTTTGGAAACATGATTGGTAAAGGCTACACCGTAAAATCTGCACAAATGGAAATGAGTATGGTTGCTGAAGGTTACTATGCCACAAAAAGCGCTTTTTTAATGAATAACAAAAATAAAAAAAAGGCAGACACCCCAATAATAGATGCAGTTTACGAGGTACTTTATGAGAATAAAAACCCTAAAAAAGTGTTTAAACGATTAACCGAAAAGTTGGATTAGAAAGAAGCCTCCTCTAACTCCTCCATGGGAGGAGAACTAGCTTAGTCTGTATTTAAAACCTATTGAAGATAATTTTCATTCTTTCTAATACAACTTATCGAAGACACTTTAAAACATATAAAACTTTAAACCAAAGCCTTAAACTATCTAACCAAAACCCCTTTTGCATCCATCAAAGGCAATGACTGTAAAGCTTTCAAATTAATAGTATTCTTTCTAAACAAATACGTTTTATCAAGCAAAGTATTCCCATCAAAAAAAGACACTTTAAAAGCATTATTTAAGACAAATAAATCCTCTTGCATCAATTCAATTTTGGCGAAACTCTTTTTAGGCAATTTATCTATTTTCTTTCTAAAAGTCGCCGTCTTTTTAGTTTCGGAATACCCTTCTGAAACTATAATTACCATATCCAAATCAGTATCCTTGTCATTAATTAGATAGACGTTCCAATCCTGCGTTTTATAGATGTCGTTGTACTCGTTTACAACAGCCATGTAAACACCTTCAACTTTCGGGATTTGGATATCTTTTTTCACTTCCTATTTAATTTTGAATTGCAAAAATAACCTATTTCATAAAGTTTTATGTAATTTTCAGCAAACAACAATTTGGTATTATGAAAACGATTATAACCATAAAAATTCTAGTCTTATTTTTCTTTTTTAGTTTAAATACTTCAAAAGTAACCTCACAAAATTCAGATGAAAAAGCCATTGCCATTGCTGAAGAAGTTGTAAATGCCATGGGTGGACTCGACAATTATAACAACACAAAATTCATAAAATGGGATTTCGGGAAACGAAAATTATTTTGGGATAAATGGACAGGAGATGTAAGAATTGAAAGTCCAACAGATTCGCTTACTATTTTAGTAAACATTAATTCGCTTACAGGTAAAGCTTTTAAAGGCAACACTTTAGTTGAAGACGATTCTGAAACTGAAAAACTCCTGAACCAAGGAAAAAATTGGTGGATCAACGATTCCTATTGGTTGGTAATGCCTTGGAAATTACAAGACCCAGGAGTAAATTTAACTTATGTGAAAACCGAAAAATTACCAAACGGAAATTCAGCAGATGTGTTGCAACTCACGTTTAACGCTGTTGGTGTAACTCCAGAAAACAAATATTATGTTTATGTAGATCAAACAGACAAACTTATCAAACAATGGTCATTTTTTAAAAGTTTTAATGATGAAGACCCAAAATTTACTATGCTCTGGGATAATTACCAAAAATCTGGAAACATCCTTTTATCTTTTGATAGAAGTGTTTTTGGACCAAAAAACGTCATTGTAAAACAAGATTTTAAAGAGAAATTGTTTACTGATTTAAAGTATGAATGAAAATGTTTTTAAAGCGAAGATTTAAACTGCTCTAAAAAACGCACATCGTTTTCACTCAACAATCTAATATCACTTATTTGATGCAACAACATCGCAATACGGTCTATACCAACACCAAATGCAAACCCCGAATATGCAGCAGGGTCTATGTTGCAATTTTCTAAAACGTTAGGATCTACCATACCACAGCCACCAATTTCTAACCAGCCTGTGCCCTTTGTGATTTTATAATCGGTTTCTGTTTCTAAACCCCAGTACACATCTACCTCAGCACTTGGCTCTGTAAATGGAAAATACGACGGACGTAAACGAATCTTTGCTTTCCCAAACATTTCAGTTGTAAAATGTTGTAACGTTTGTTTTAAATCTGCAAAACTCACATCTTTATCAATGTACAAACCTTCTACTTGATGGAAAAAACAATGAGAACGTGCCGAAATAGCTTCGTTTCTATACACACGACCCGGGGAAATAGTTCGAATAGGCGGCTTATTATTTTCCATGTAACGCACTTGCACCGAACTGGTATGCGTACGCAATAAAATATCTGGATTGGTTTGAATAAAAAACGTATCCTGCATATCGCGAGCGGGATGGTATTCTGGTAAGTTTAATGCCGTAAAGTTGTGCCAATCATCCTCAATTTCCGGACCTTCACTTACGTTAAAACCTATACGCGAAAAAATATCAATAATTTGGTTTTTAACGATTGAAATTGGATGTCGTGCACCAATTTCAATAGGCTGTCCGGGACGTGATAAATCGCCATAAACACCTTTTACTTCTTCCTTGCTTTCAAGCTCTTCTTTTAAAGCGTTTACTTTGTCCTCAGCTGTATTCTTTAACTTATTGATAACTTGTCCAAATTCTTTTTTCTGATCATTTGCAACATTTTTCAATTCACCATAGAACTCCCTTAGAAGCCCCTTAGAACCCAAATATTTTATTCTGAATGCTTCTACCTCCTCTTTGGTTTGGGCTTTAAAAGCTTCGGCTTCGGCTATTAATTCTTGTATTTTATCTATCATGACGCATATTCAAAATGATGGCAAATTTAATCAATTTATCATCATTACGAGGAGGAACCGACGAAGTAATCTCTAAAAAGTATAAGATTGCCGTATCACACAAAAAAGTGTGATTCGCAATGACACTGAGGATGGGCTGCGTTAGAGATTGAACGGCATGTTTGATCCCGATGATAATCGGGAGAGTAAGTGAAATATTTATATTCACGAATTCATTAATTTGCAATAGAAACCAATGAGTAAAGCCCGACTTTTTGTGATCCTGCAAGGCGCAGTACCAAACTTGTTTTGGTATCTAAAACCTTGTAGGTATGAGCAAAAAGAAACGCCCTAATTAATATATTCAGTTTCTAAAAAATAATTCACAATGGCTTCCTTCATTAAAACGGACTGCTCCCCAGCTTTTAAATGCGGTAAGGTTTCTAGGGTTTTATAATGTGGCCAGCCTTCATCATCCACAAAATCGAGTTCGTAATAGCCATAAGGCGTAAGCAATTTGCAAATTGCAATGTGCATTAAATCTAATTTTTGGTCTTTTTTAAAGCTTCTTTCTAACTGCCCAAGCTCCTGAAAACCAATGAGATAAATTATCGCATCGAGATCTAAGATATCTCCATCTGCAAATTGATTGGATAGTTTTTCGACTACCAATTCCCAACGTTCCTTTAATTTTTCGTCTCTAGACACTTTTTAAGTTATAAGTTTAAAATTGAAAGTTCAAAGTTAGTGAACCTACGTTTTACTTCATATCATTACAAGATAAAAAGAAAGATTTTATTCTATATTTACAAAAAAGATATTTATGGCGGTTATTGATATTATTTTAGGTGCGCTTCTCTTGTTTGGACTCATTAGAGGGTTTATGAAAGGGCTTTTTGTGGAAGTTGCTTCTCTTGTGGCTCTAGTGGCAGGAGTTTATGGTGCTATTCATTTCAGTAATTTTGCTGCCGAGTTTTTGATGGAAAAAGTATCTTGGGACGAAAAATATATTAACATAGTTGCCTTTGCCATTACCTTTGTAGTGATTGTTCTTGCCATTGCCCTCGCTGGAAAAGCTTTAACAAAACTGGCTGATTTTGCGGCTTTAGGCGTTTTAAATAAACTACTTGGTGGTGTTTTTGGGGCATTGAAAATAGGATTGATTTTAAGTGTTATTTTGATGGTTTTTAGCAGTTTGAATAATACGATTCCTTTTGCAAGTGACCAAGATTTAGAGGATTCTATTTTATATGAACCTGTGAAAACTTTGGCACCACTAATTTTTCCTAATATTTTGAAAAAGCGACAAGAGAAAGAAACCAAACAAACGGTTTAACTTTATTAGCTTCTATTAAATAATGCTTCTTTTTCCTTGTATTCTAGACCATTTGGTAATGCAATAGACGAAAATTCCAAATGCAAAACGCGTCGTCGTTTCTGAACTTTAGAAACTGATGACGCATGTAACAGTAAAGGCTTCATCAACTGCACCCCTCCTGAAGCAACCTCACTCACAAAAGGAATGGAATTGGTAGTTATCAATTTAATTTCTTCATCATTTAAGCGTTTGTTGTGCGATCCTGGAATAACTTTTAGTGCGCCATTTTTTTCGGTGGTATCGTCTAAATGAATGCGCATGGAAAAGGTATTTTTTGAAATTTCTTCTGGCGGACAAACACTTATCACGCCCTTTTTATTCGTCCATGATGTAAAGCCTCTTGCTTCTATTTTTTCTTGAACATTTATGGGCACATCTTGATGCCATGTGACGTACCAATTGTCTTGTGGCGACTTATCAAAATAAATAGCCTTGGCTAAAAAGGCATTTTTATCTATTGATTTTATGAGCTTCTTAAAGTTTTTATTGAATAGAATAGCTTTGAGTTCGGGTAGTTTTTGAAGCACTTCTCGCATCCCGAAAGCTTGTTCTTGATTTTGCTTTATGTAGGTGTCAAATTTGGCTTTGAGTTTTCTGATGTCTCGTTTTGTATAGACATGATTTAGAATCCCGAAACCTTTGTATTCTAATCGTTTTGAAATAGTTCGCAAGTTTTTATCGTTAATTTCGGTTTCATAAACATCTACGGCATCATACAAACGTTCTTTTATATTTCGTTTTAAACGTTCTGGAGCAATTACTTTTACGCCTTCTCCCAATCCCAATATTTCTTTTTCCAATTCGAAATTATGCTGAACTTCCAAAGAAATGGTTACGCCATAATGGTCTCTACTTACTTCTTTTTGTGTGTGATGAAATGGCTTGGTTAACACATAAGGCGCTTGTTTATGGTTGATGTAAAGCAATACATTTTCGGGTTTTAAATTGGGACTTACAGAAACGCCAATAGCATTTTTATAAAAATTTTCTGAATTAAAATTTGAATCTGTCAAGGAGGGTTTTGAACTTTTTTCAACGGAAATAATCCGGTCTAAAGCTAAATTCATAATGCCTTCATTTTTCTGTCGCTTACCAATAACAAACCATCTATTTCTGAATTCTTTTAATAAAAACGGATAAAATGTAAACGTACTTTCTTGTCGTGCTTTAAAGGATTGGTACGTGATATCAATCGCTTCCTTTTTAAGAATGAATTGATATAACGGATCCAAAAATTTTAAACCTTTTAAGTTCTCGTTTTTTTCAAAATCTATCAATGATTTTTCCTGTGTTTTTTGAGTGTACACATGGTCTTCTAATTTCTGCACCATACTGCCTAATTCCTCAAAATGAGAAAAACCTTGAAACTGCTTTAAGAATGAAACAGCTTCAGATAATTTAGTTAAATCTTGATTGGAAATCGGGCTGTTTGTAATGCTGTAATTTTCGTCTTCATATTTATAAAACTTTCGCTCGTAAACCACAATTGGAGCATTATATCCCAATTTATCACTACGCATCATTTGAATGTCGAGCTGCACCGTTCTTTTACTCACATCTATAGTTTTGCCTTCGTATTCGTAAAGCGCATCCGAAACGGCTTCTATTAAATTATCGAGTGTCCATTGCCTAAAGTTATTTTGCAAACATTTATCGATGGTTTTGTAGCGGATTAATGCGTTTTTGTTGACTGCCATAATTCTTAATTAAAATCTTTAATAGACCCTTCAGGTTTTTGAAACCTGAAGGGTCTGAAACACTAAATTTACAAGAAAAAAAACACTACGCAATAATTATGCGTAGAAATGAAAATGTGTCAAAAAGTATGATAAATTCAAAAATTAGTTGCTTTTTTCAAAAAAATATAATACTTCGTATTATTGGTTCAAATTTGACTGAAAAGGGAAAATAAATTTTGAAAATTGAAAAATAAATCTAAATCTTTGCAACGCATTTCAACCAAAACTGAAGTTGAATTAAAAATTAGAATTATGAGTTTATTTATAACATATCAAAATTTCCCGAAAGGCATATTGCCTTTTGTGATGCTTCGTGATGATCGTTAGATAAACTTTTCAAATTTATAAATGAGAAATCCGAAGCCGTTAAAAAACTGTTTCGGATTTTTTGTTTTCAGTCGTTAGCGTTCTGCTAAACCATTTCCAAAAACAGTTTAGAAAAAACAAGCTAATTGTATTGTTATGCTGAGCAGAGTTGAAGCATTTCATATCAATTTACAAACATCAAATTATTAATTAAAAAAGACCCTGAAACCCCCGAAGCATCGGGACAGGACGAGAAAACAATGGACACAAATTTGTTAAACAAATATGTGCTTAAAGCTATAGATGCTTATCCATACGATTTAGAAGAAACCGTAGAAAATTTAAACTACGCCTTGTCTTATGAAGCTAAGAACGTTTATGCTTTGTATTTAATGGGACGTTTGCAAGCCGAACAATTTGATCCCGCTAAAAATCGGGATTAGTTCAACCATCAAAACTTAATGCGTTGCGCTTTTAAGTTTTGGGTTTCACTAACAAAATGGATTTTCAAAAAGTGTATCCAAAATACATTTTGGTATTGATATGGAACGAAGATTACGAGGAAGCTCAAAAATTAATTGACTTTGCCTTTACCGTAAAAGGGTTAAATAAGGCAGAAGTTTGGTTAAGACAAGGGCAATTATTTGAGAATCTTCAAGCACTTAAAAAAGCAATTAAAGCACTAAAAAAAGCTAAGTTATTTAGTTGTAACGATGATTTTACTTGGTTTATTGATTCTGAGGCATCAAGAATTAAAAACAAAATAAAGCCAAAGAAGAAAACATCGTCTAAGAGAAAAAAGAACAAAAAGAAGAAGAAAAAATAAAATAAATTTTTTACTACGCAAAAACATTGCGCAATAATATAGAATATTTGCAGAGTAATTAATTAAAAGCCTTTTGGAATCTGGCTTTAAAGTAGCGCTCCACCAGACGAGGAAGCTGGTGGAGCTTCATAAAAAGTTCATTAACATAAAAACTGGGAAGATAACGGAGGTTGTTTACTCGCCTTGGAAGCGAGAGGTCGTCACGCCAAAGCGCGATTTCTCAGACAAAACGTTCTTTAAAATATTAAACCAGTTCGGTAGCTCAATAGGATAGAGCATCAGACAAATTACTTTGCGCCATTTAGCAAACAGAGTTCCTCTAAATCGGATCTGAGGGTCGCGGGTTCGAATCCCGTCCGAACTACAAAAAAATTACTGACATAGAAAGTTCCTATAACAATTCACCTTAAAGAAATTACTTTCCGTTAGTAAAAGACAAAAAGAGTTCCTATATACTGGTTCGATTCCAGTACTCGAAAGAGTATGTGGTTTGTTTTACTCTTCGTCTTTAAAAATAGGTAAAAGGAGTTCCTATAAACATTTGATAAATACTCCTCACTTATTTAAATATTAAAAAATGAAAACATTAAAATTATTTAACGCTGTAATAGCGAAAACATCAAACGAAAAACCATACATCTCAGATGACGGATTCATCATCGCGCCAAATGCACTTTTGGCAAAAGATAGAATTATTGCTTATTTCGAAAACGAAAAATTAACAGGTAATGACTTAAACAAGACGTTTCATAAATCTTGGTCAAAAATTAAATTTAGCTCAAGATGTGAGTTGTTGATAGATCAAATCACGCATTACATTTCCACATATGGAAGTGATTTTCAGGATGAAGTTTATATTCCTGAAGAAACACTAAACATTCCAGAATTAAAACTTACCTACAAAGTAATTAAGGGCTACGCTGTTGATGAAATGACCCAAAAATGTCTGGCATTATTGCAGTCTGGCATGGCATTAAAAGAAGATACTGTAGATGATTTGATAACGGTTTTAGTCGATGAATTAGGCTATACATTTACTGGCAAAGAAAACATTAGAAACAAGGAAGCCATTGTAAAATTAGCTGAACTCTATAACATCTATCCAGAAAACGCGGTTGAGTTTTTTAGATATATTATTTACCGAACAACAGATACCACATTGTTAATCAAAAATGATGAGTTAATTGAATTGATTAAAAACAGTTCATACAACCCAACACAAGCGTTTAACAGTTTTGGTTTAGAAAAACTTGCTGAAATTTTTAACCGATACAAACCTTTGTTTTTAGCATTTAAGAACAAAGCGCCAAAAACTGTTAATAAAATTAGTAAGCAATCCAAAACGTATCACAAACCATTGGTTTCAAATCCGTTAAATGATGTGACAAACGCATTGATAACAAACAAGGAAACACATTGGCTAGATAACGCAACACCTTTTGCTTTGTTTAAGGCTTTGTCTGCTTGCTATACGAGAAAAGAAGGTCAAGACGCTTTTTTATATAGAATTAGAAATGGTAAATCTTGGGTAAAATCTAGCGAAACAACAACTATTGATAACAAGAACAATCAATTTTTGAACTACATAAAGAGAAAGTTTGGTGCAGATGAAAACATAGTAGAAGTTTCGGAAAATGAAGTTTTCAAAAAGAATTATAAATTCATTTTAAATTACATGAAACAACGATTTGATTTGACAGGTAAAACCATATTTGTTCCAAAGAACATTAAATATGCTTTGCCAACATCAGAGAAAATGTACGTAGGCAATATTCCTACTGGCACACGTTTTTATGGCGAAAAGTTAGCAGTAGGAATCTATTGGGAAGATGCTTGGGGCGCGCGAGATTTAGATTTATCAGGTTTAAATATTGCTGGTAAAATAGGTTGGAATGCAAGATATAACCAACAAAAAGGAAACTTGATGTATTCTGGAGATATTACCTCAGCACCAAAAGGAGCTGTTGAATATTTGTACGCCAATAAAGGCTTAAACGCGCCAACATTGGTTCAAAACAATGTGTATTCGGGAACTTCAGATTGCGGTTACAAAATCATCATTGGCCAGGGAGACGCTATTTCTAAAGACTACATGATAAACCCAAACAACTTATTTGCAGATATTAAATGCGAATCTGTACAAAAGCAAACCATATTAGGTATGTTAATCCCTAAAAAGGACAAACAATGCTTTGTACTCTTAAATTTTGGCGCAGGACACACCAGAGTTTCCGGTAATTCCGAAGTATCAAATTTAGCAACAAAAGCATTGTACCAACAATGGAACAAACCATTATCATTTGATAAACTTGTAACTTTTTTGGGTGCAGAACTCATTGAGAATAAGGCAGAAGCTGATTATGATTTTTCATTAGAAAATTTAGAAAAAGATAGTTTTTTGAAGCCTTTTAAATAGAAGAAAAAGACCTTTTGGTTACAAAAAGCCAAAAGGTCTAATTAAAATCATAACTACGTAAAACTATTGCGTAATACTGTATAATATTTGTAGTGTAATTGACAGTTTACTGTCATTCTGCACTTGATGCCGAATCTAAATAAATAGAAAAGATGAAAACACAAACTAAAATAACAGGACATATATTAAAAGCCTTAGGCTTTAAGCAAGGAAAATGGATGAAAGAAGCCATCGCACACATCAATGAAAACAATTTAGAAGGCGATGTTTTAATGACTTATTTACAGCAGTTTAAATCTCCAGACCCGATAGCATTACACGCAAAACCAATTGATTTTTCAATTAATATTAAAGCTGAAAATGAAATGGAGGAAGACAATGTAGCAAAAGTGATTAACTCCATGCAGACCTTGATGAAGACCCCAACTTTAGTTGCTGGCGCTATTATGCCAGATGCTTGTCCTGCAGGTCCAGACGGCACCATTCCTGTTGGTGGGGTGGCAGTTGCAAAAAACGCTATCCACCCCGGAATGCATAGTGCAGATATTTGCTGCTCTGTGATGTTGACCGATTTTGGTAAAGCAGACCCAAAAGGCATTTTAGATGCTGCACATGCCAACACGCATTTTGGTCCTGGTGGACGTGATAGAAATACACAATTTCGCTTTCCAAAAGAATTATTAGACGCTTTTGAAGCCAACTATTTCCTAGGAGATAAAGACATGATTAAAATGGCAAGAGCACATTTGGGAACTCAAGGCGATGGTAACCACTTCTTATTCGTAGGAACTTCCAAAAAAACAGGGAATACAATGATGGTCACACATCACGGTTCAAGAGGTCCGGGTGCTCGATTATATACTAAAGGCATGAAAATCGCTGAACGTTTTAGAAAAGAATTATCTCCTGAAACCAAGACCCAAAATGCATGGATTCCGTTTGAAACTGAAGAAGGTCAAGCCTATTGGGATGCATTACAAACCATAAGAGATTGGACAAAACTGAATCATGAAGTATTGCATAATTCGGTAGCCGAATCTTTAGAGATTAACATTGAAAACAGATACTGGAACGAACATAACTTCGTATTTAAAGATGGGGATTTATTTTACCATGCTAAAGGCGCAACACCCTTAGACGCTAAGTTTATGCCAGATATTACGGGACCAAGGTTGATTCCGTTAAACATGAGCGAACCTGTGTTGATTGTTGAAGGATCTACCACAAAAACCAATTTAGGTTTTGCGCCACATGGTGCCGGTAGAAACGTAAGTAGAACCCAACACAGAAAAAGCAAAACAGGAACTATCATGCAAATTTTTAAAGAAGAAACCCGAGGTTTAGATGTTCGGTTTTTCTCTAATGAGATTGATATTACCGAATTGCCAAGTGCCTACAAAAATGCACAAGCCGTAAGACAGCAAATGGACGAATATGGTTTAGGAAAAGTTATTGACGAAGTGATGCCTTATGGTTGTATTATGGCTGGTGATTGGCAGAAAAATGCGCCTTGGAGGGTTAGGAGGGAGAAGCGTAATAAAAGGAAATAGGTATTAGATTTTTAGAAACGGAAAAGTAGTTGAACTTTATAGTTTACTTACTTTTTACTTTTAGGAGCAAGCTTTAATATTCGTAATCTTTCTTTTTTTTTAAGAAAATCCATCTTTTTTTGTAGATAATTTTGATGTATGTTATATTTTTGTGAAAAATATATAATACTATTCTCATATATTTGTTTATTCTAAAAATTAATCTACATTTACAATCTTAACTTATAAGTGAAGTCTGAAATATCTATAGTAGTAAGAAAAGATTTAGATTTTACTAAAGTTAGATATTACACTCTTAAGTTTAAAGATGAAAATAAAACAGAATTAGAAAAGTTCTATAATAAGTATCAAAAAGAATATTCTAAAAGTGTTTTTTATATAAAAATGTGGATTGCCGAAATCGGCGAAAAATATGGTGTACAAGATAGATTTTTTAGACCTGAAGATAATGCAAAAGCCCTTCCCCCTCCAACCAAAGAACTTAGATGCTTAGATTTAGAATTTGAAAAAGATAATTTGAATTTGAGACTGTATTGTATATTATTAAGTCCAGAAATTGTTATTTTAGTAAATGGAGGAATCAAGGAAAGTGACGCCACTAGAGACAGCCCTTCTTGTTGGGAACAATATATATTCACGTCTAATATAGCATCACAAATAAATAAGATGATGAACCAAAGACACTTGATAATAAAAGAAAGAATGCTTAAAAGAAGTAAATCATTTAATTTGACATATAATAAATAGATGGCATCAAAAGCATATTTAAACGCATTAAAAGAAATCCCAGAACATGTTCAGAATGATGTAATTGGCTCTTTAGAAATTGCTAATGAGATCCATTTAATCTTAGAACAAAAACATTTATGTGCAGCTGACCTAGCTAGAATGCTAAACAAGTCAGAATCAGAAGTTAGTAAATGGCTTACTGGATTACATAATTTCACCTTTAAAACTGTAAGGAAAATAAGTAAAGCTTTAGAGGTTGATTTAGTCGTTACTCAGTCTTCAAAAATTACAGAATATGAAGTCAAAATTGAGACATTACAAGATGAAATAAAAAACCTTAAAAGGAAAGTTAATCCTAATTTTGCTTTTGATGAATCACTTAATTTTACTGTTTCTTCGATTAATTTGAAGGATTCAGATTCAGTAAATGATGGTTATTTAGCAAATTTTATTCAGAATGACGTAGAAGATCTGATTAAAATAAAACCAGCAACGGAAAGCACTTTTTCTGTTCATGTAGCTAAAGATTAAAAAAATGAGCAAAGAGAAAAAGAAAAAAAAAGAATCAAAGAAAACTATCAGAGTTGAGATTATTGAATCAAAACCAAATGGTTTCTATATTGTTGATTTGGATAAAATTAATCCTGACGAAATTACTACCAAAGATTTAGAGTATCGGATAAATATAATTACTGGAACTAATAAAGAAGATAAACTAATAAAAATTGATTTAGAATTAGATGCCTTTTTAATTAATTCTAGTAATTCTAATAAGCAAGAACTATTTGGAATAAAAAGCGCAACAATTTTTAGAACTCCAGATTTCGATAAAGTAATAAATGAAGATGTTAAAGTTTTAGCTCCAGATGATTTTACTAAAAAGCTACTTAATATTTGCATTGGAGGAATTAGGGGAATGTTAGCAGTAAACTTAGTTAATACTGAATTAAGCCATATAACAATCCCTCTTTTAGATTTAAGCGGTTTAAAAGAACTTAAACCAATAGAAGATTAAAACTATTAATTTACAAACAATCTCTTTATCTCTAACTGATAATATTGAATTGTCGTAAAAAAAAATATAACTCTTTAAATTAAGCGCTATAAGCATAGATATGATGTTAAGTTTTTAGAAATAAAAACCACAATCCCCTACCTTTAGCACCCTATGAACAACCATTTCAAATCCATCATTTTGCAAAGCACAGGTGCATCTTCTTTAATTGAAAAAGAAACCATCCAAGAATTATGGAGCGGTTACGGTAAAATCATACGTATTGATTTAGAAAACTCCCCTTTGGAAAGCATTGTGGTTAAACATATTCAATTACCTAAAAGCCAAAATCATCCAAGAGGCTGGAACACCGATATTGGCCATCAAAGAAAGTTAAAATCTTACGAGGTAGAAACCACTTGGTATAAACAGTATAGCAACACTAGTATGGCACGTTTACCAAAATGTTTTGCTATTGAAAGTAACAATCATGAAACATTAATAGTTCTTGAAGATTTAGATAAGGCAGGTTTTCCATTACGAAAACAAGACGTAAATTGGAAAGATATAGATGCATGCTTAGAATGGTTAGCACAATTTCATGTGAGTTATTTAGGTAAAGTTCCTGATGGACTCTGGGAAATTGGCACCTATTGGCATTTAGACACGAGACCTCAGGAATTAGAGGTTTTAAAGGACAAGGCATTGAAAAACGCTGCTGGAGCTATTGACAAAAAACTCAATAACTGCAACTTTAAAACCTTTGTTCACGGCGATGCTAAATTGGCGAACTTTTGTTTTTCGAAAAGCGGACAAGTAGCAGGCGTAGATTTTCAATATGTAGGCGGTGGATGTGGTATGAAAGATGTCGCCTATTTCATTGGAAGTTGCCTTAATGAAAGCGATTGTGAACGATTGGAATCAAAACTTTTGAATACTTATTTTGTCTATTTACACAAAGCACTTGGCAAAAAAAATGAAGCGCTTGAAAACGAATGGCGCCCTTTATATCGTGTAGCTTGGGCAGATTTTCATCGGTTTTTAAAAGGCTGGAGCCCTGGCCATTGGAAAATCAATAGTTATAGCGAACGAATAACAGCTGAAGTCATCAAAAATCTATAATAGTGGATTTACAACATTTAGCAAATATTGCCATTGAAGCCGCGCTTTCTGCTGGGAAAATCATTCAGAAGTACATGAATGATGATATTATTATAGAAAACAAAGAAGCGGGTTCTTCCTATGCATCTCAAGTAGTGACAAAAGTAGATCGTGAATGCGAACGTATTATTTTTTCACAGTTAATGCCCACTTGCAAAACCTTTGGTATTGGATTATTGTCTGAAGAAACAGAAGATAATGGCAGCCGATTTGAAAAAGAGTTCTTTTGGTGTATAGACCCTATGGATGGAACACTCGCATTTATTAACAAACAACCAGGGTTTTCTGTTTCTATTGCTTTAATTGCCAAAGATGGAACTCCCGTAATTGGCGTTGTTTTTGATCCTAGCACAGAAACGCTATACCATGCTATTAAAGGAAAAGGTGCTTATAAAAATAAAAAAACATGGAACGTTAAAAATGGTAATAACTATTTAACTTACGTGACCGATAAAAAGTTAGGCGACACACCCAATTCTGCCAAAATACAAAACATCCTTAACAAACATAAAACTGATTTAAGGCTAAACGGCATTAAAGAAATATCGGGAGCTGGTGCAGTTATGTGCGCCATTTTGGCCTTAGAAAATGGACCAGCATGTTTTTTAAAACTTCCAAAAAAAGACCTTGGAGGCGGTAGTATTTGGGATTTTGCCGCTACGGCTTGTGTCTTCCAAGAACTCGGTTTACCCGCAACAAACTTTAAAGGTGAAATATTAGATTTAAATAAAAAGGACAGCACTTTTATGAATCATCAAGGTGTTTATTATTCCAACTTAATATTATAAAATTCAAAAGTTATCCAATTCTAACCGCTCTTTTCTTGTAAGCTTAGCGACCACTAAATCATAAGAAATATCGAGCCATTTATACAAAATATCATCAGAAATTGTCCCATCCATCTCTACGCTACTCCAATGATTTTTACTAAAATAAGATGGTTCTTTTAGGGCACTGTATTCTGCACGTAATTCTTCAATAGTTTCGGGAACACATTTTATACTAAAACTATCAAATGTTTCAATCTCTGTTGCTGTAAACATTTTACCCATTACTTTAAACACTAATACATTAGGGAGTTTAGAAAAAGGAATGGACTCTGTCGCCCCTTTTTTTGATAAACAATACAATCGGTACTCTTCAATATTCATAGTTTTAATATAATGCTAGTTATTCAAAAAAGCTATAATCCGCAAAGGCGCACCACTTCCTCCTTTTATTTTCATAGGTAAAGCAACAACCTCAAACCCTTTACTGGGTAGCTTGTCCAGATTCGCCAAATTTTCAAATGCAGGGATATTTTTAGATAATAAAATAACATGGGTTTTAAAATACTGAGATTGCCCGTAATCAATACTAGGTGTATCAATTCCAATGGATTTTATAGTTCTGTTATGCACTAGCCATTGGGCAGCCTCAGGAGACAACCCAGGAAAATGAAGTAATTTTACTGCCTCATCTCCACGTTGATCTGTGCCCAAGTACTTCTTTTTATCTGGATAAAATTTTGAAAAACCTGTCTCTATCAGCACAATACTTCCTTCTGGAATTTTCATGTTTTCTTTTTGTTCCCAATTGGTAAAATCATCAATATTGACTAAATAATCAGGATTTGTTAAAGCCCGTTCAGAAACATCAACCTTAATGGCATTACCTATTAAGTTTTCCAAAGGAATTTCATCTACATATTGCTTTCCTTTTGCAAAATGGATTGGGGCGTCAATGTGTGTACCTCCATGTTCGGCAGTAGCAAAATTATTGGCGGCGTAGTAAAAGCCCTTGTCTGTTTCTCCCTCGGCTACAACATCCATTTCAAACTCTTTGGCCGTTACCCAATAAATAGTTTCTTCAGAAAACACATGGGTTAAATCTACTATTTGCCGTGTTGCTGTGGGTTTTTCGTTTGAAGATTCCAGATCTCCTTTTTCCTTACTAGTAGTATTACATGCCACTAAAAATGAAAAACTTAATATAAAATAATGCGCTCTTCCCATATTACATTTGATTTAAACTTAAATATAGCCAAAAGCAAGCGAAGCAAAAACAAACTTTAACATAAAATCACTAATGCTGAGTCATACTATTTCTAAGCATTATTCATAATAAAACCCAAATATTACCCCCTATTACTCAATTGGCACCAAATAATATCGAGATTTTATAGTATTTTGTAGCCTTTTATACGCTAACTAATTATTCTTTAAACATGAATAACTCACTTAAATGTCTGTTTTTTGTCCTTCCATTTTGGTCTTGTCAAGATTCTAAACCTAAATATGAAACAAATACAACTAGCTATGAAGCCAACTGGGAAATTCTAGCAAAACACACCACTAATCCAGAATGGTTTCACGATTCTAAGTTAGGAATTTATTTTCATTGGGGCTTTATAGTGTTCCTGCTTATGGTCCTGAATGGTACCCGTATAGATTATATCGTGTAAACGAATACCCGGACTATACGGCGTTCCATGAAAAAACTTTGGAACACTAGATAAATTCGGCTATCACGATTTTATTCCCATGTTTAGAGCTGAAAACTTTGATCCAGAAGATTGGGCTGAACCTTTTAAAACAGCAGGCGCTAAATTCGCAGGTCTAGTAGCGCAACACCATGATGGTTTCGCTATGTGGGGTAGCGAAATAAACCCATGGAACACCACCGATATGAGTCCGAAACGAGATATTACTTGCGAAATTTTAACGGCGATTAAAAAGCAAGGAATGAAAACCATGACCTCTTTTCATCATGCGAGATTAAGACAAAGACACGATGGAGATTCTACGAAATGGGAAACATATAACAGCCATTTTGCTTACAACCCTAAGTACCCAACATCATCTGAAGATCCAGATTTAAAGAAATTTTACGGAAACCTACCTCAAGAAGAATTCGATCAATACTCAAAGTTTTTTAAGCAAAATAAGCGCTTATACCTAAACTTTAAATCAACTAATTTTTTATCAACTTAATAGTCTCAAAATTACTATCTACCTGAACTTTAGCAAAATAATGTCCAGATTTAAAATTGGACATGTCTATTTGGAAATAATCATTTCCTTTTCCCGAAAAATCATTCAATTTCTGTCCAAGCATATTAAATATTGAAACCCTGCCAATTGGTTTATTAGCTTGAATTGTAAATTTAGAATCTGTTGGGTTCGGAAACACCTTAACGTTTTTCTTAACAAAACCATTTGTGCTTAAAGCACTATCATAAATAAAAACATCAAAAAACCTGCCTTCAGGAAAACTAAATCCAGAAATAAAATTTTCCAATTCGATATGAATTTGCCATCTCCCTGTAACTGAATTATAATAAACAGAAAGTAGCCTAAATACAAAGCCTGTTGCAGGTTCTCTTCTGTGCTGAACAAAAATTATAGCATTAGGATTGTTGTTAAGCATAAGGTGGTCTAACACGGTCCAATACGAAAAATCGTCTATAGCTATAACTTCTGAACCTGTGTTAGCAAATGTGCTTTGATGTTCATAAATCACAAAACCTTGTGGGGTTGCTAAATTAAAAATAAGCCCTAAAGGCATGGTTTGTCCAAAAGGAACAGCAATATACCATGCTCCAGGGTTTGCGTAATTATAATAAAGCTCGATTGGCAAATCAGCTGTTACTGGGCTAGATGAACCTCCATCATCGGCTGGTTGCGATCTGCCGTAAAGAATTCTCTTATTGGGATCATCATTCCCCAGAAGTATTTTCGATGCATTATCCGAGCCTGAAACAATAGTACCAGAATCAACATCGTGCTTAAAATTTAATGCATTTTCTTCATAAGCCGCAATATTATAACAACTGCCTAAAGGCATAGCATGAACAGGGTTTTCATTATATACATAATATCTTCCTGTTATGGAATTGTACCTAACCCCTACAAAATGAGGATTGTTTATGATAGTGCCATTGTCTTCTACTCTTCCATTTTCCACCAAAACGACTAAGTCTGGATTTCCATTAAGTCTCACATCGTTTATCACAGATATTTCTCCGTCAATATTATCTGCAGTAGCATAATGCCTAAATGCAGCTACCTGCGAATAGCTGGTTGAGTAACAAATTAAAAATAATAATACGAGTGTAATTTTTGTTTTCATAGCTATCTATTTAAAAGTTAATAATTAGGTGCTATTAATCACTTCTTTTAAATAAACACACGGCAGGAAAGATTTGGTTGGTATAGGATGCTTAAAATTACAAAAATTAATTGAATAAAAGGATAACGCATTAATTTTTAGATCTTTAAAACCTAACACGCCTCTAAGGTCTGCACAAAATAGAATCTAAAAAATTTAAAATCTGCGATTGTTACATTTTTTTTAGTTACATTTGAAAAATATTTAAGCTCACTTAAAAATATTTTAAAGCAACACGAATGTCGATAGCTGTTGAAAATTTTGTAAAAGCCATTTACAAAAATGGAAAACGTGATAATAACGATACCAAACCTGGTAACATCGCGAAAGAATTAGGCATATCTAATGCTGCGGCAACCGATATGGCTAAAAAACTAGCAACCAAAGACTTACTGCATTATCAAAAATACCAAGAGCTTAAATTAACGGATAAGGGCACTAAAATGGCTTTGAATGTTGTTAGAAAACATCGCCTTTGGGAAGCTTTACTGTTTAAACTTTTCGATTTGTCTTTACATGATATTCACAGGGAAGCAGAACTATTGGAGCATCAAACTTCCGATTTATTGGCCAATAAAATCAGTGAGTATTTGGGCAATCCTAAATTCGATCCCCACGGCGACCCTATTCCAAATGCCGATGGAGAAATCACCACAACAGATTCATCTATTGCTTTATCAAACACCAAAGAAGGGAAAACCTATATCATTTCTCGATTAATGAGTGATGACAAGGAATTTTTTGATTTCTGTGCGCAAAACGGATTAAAATATGGCAACTCTGTTTTAGTGTCCAAACAGTTCAGTAAAAACAAAATGACTCAAATTTCAATACACAATAACACCATTCTTCTTAATGAAGATTTCACCTCAATAATTTATGTTAATGAACAAGATTAAATTTACAAAAACGGTATTGCTTTTTGCTATATCTACAAGTCTGTTTTCGCAAGAAGATAACAAAGACATTGGCGCCTTAGTAACCGATAGACCCGACGCCACAGAAGCATCATCAACAGTGGGCAAAGGCGTTTTACAATTTGAAACAGGGGGCTTATATGAGTCTTTTGAAGAGAACAGCGTCAAATCTGAAAATTACACATTCAACACCATGTTGATTCGTTACGGAATTCTAGATAATATGGAATTACGGTTGGGTTGGGATTTTGTTGAAGGCGTAACCACAATAAACGGCAACAAACTAGACAATGTAATGAGCGGACTATCGCCACTACTTCTAGGTCTAAAAATAGACATTGCTGAAGAAAATGGCGCCATGCCAGAAATAGCACTTATTGGTCACGTATTTCCAATATTTAGTGCATCTGCCGATTATAGACCAGAATACACAGGCGTAGATTTTAGATTATCACTTTCTCATACATTAAGCGAAAAATCGAGTTTAGGATACAATATTGGCGCACAATGGGGCGATGACTCTCCCGAAGCTGCCGCAATTTACACACTAGCTTATGGCTATAGTATCTGTGATAAATTTGGAGCCTATGCCGAATTATATGGCGATTTACCAGAAGACAGTTCCGCAAACCACTATTGGGATGCAGGATTTACCTATTTAGCATCAAACGATTTACAATTCGATGCCTATGTTGGCACAAGCATTACTGAAGGTCAGGATTTACTTTTAGGGCTCGGATTAAGTTATAGAATCAGAAAAAAATAATTTAAAAATGAAAAAAACAGTACTTATAATAGCCATCGCTTTAGCATTTTTCAACTGCAAAAACCAAAAATCAACAAACGGTAAACTAAACGTAGTTACCACCACCACCATGATAACCGATTTGGTTAAAAATATTGGCGGCGAGCATATCAACCTTCAAGGATTGATGGGTAGCGGCGTAGATCCACATTTGTACAAAGCTAGTGAAGGCGACGTTGCAAAACTATCTAACGCTGATATTATTTTTTACAACGGATTACACCTCGAAGGGAAATTAGTTGAAGTTTTCGAAAAGATGAAAAACAAAAAAACCATCGCGATTTCAGATGCTTTAGATGAAAAAACGCTAATTGGTTCAGAATATTTCGCCTCCAATTACGACCCCCATATTTGGTTTGATGTGGCCTATTGGAAACAAGCTACCCTATTTGTTGTAAAAACACTCTCAGAAGAAATTCCAGAACAAAAAACAGAATTCGAAACAAACGGCGCAACATATATCACCCAACTAAACGCATTAAAAACCAAATTAGAAACCACCATCAGTACCCTACCAAAAGAACAACGTATTTTAGTGACCGCGCACGATGCATTCAACTATTTCGGAAAAGCTTTCGACTTTGAAGTTGTTGGTTTACAAGGGCTTTCAACAGCAACAGAAGCAGGTGTTCAAGATGTTCAAAAACTGGCAGCGTTCATCATAGAAAAAAATGTAAAAGCTATTTTTGTGGAAAGTTCGGTGCCTAAACGTACCATAGAAGCATTGCAAGCAGCCGTAAAATCGAAAAATCATGAAGTGACCATTGGAGGAACTTTATATTCTGATGCACTTGGAGATGCAGAAACTATTGAAGGCACATATATTGGCATGTTCGAGTATAATGTGAATACCATTGTGAATGCACTTAAATAAGTTTTCAATCGCAGTCACAGTTTGCAGCGCTTACTCAAAACTAAAAATATGTTAGCAATAAAAATTATTTGAAGCTATTTCCTGCTATCCGCTGTATCTTTTTTGTGTCGATGTTTAAGCATCTTATCAAAAGTTTAGCATTCATAAAGGTAAAAGCTATCAATAAAAATCAAGTAACACAAAAAAGGATGCCGCTTCTATCAGGGCTAGATTATCAGCCAAGGTCAGGTTAAAAAGAGTAAATTAGTGGTAAATCCGTAGAATTTAGAATTTAGAATTTAGAATTTAGAATTTAGAATTTAGAATTTAGAATTTAGAATTTAGAATTTAGAATTTAGAATTTAGAATTTAGAATTTAGAATTTAGAATTTAGAATTTAGAATTTAGAATTTAGAATTTAGAATTTAGAATTTAGAATTTAGAATTTAGAATTTAGAATTTAGAATTTAGAATTTAGAATTTAGAATTTAGAA